>CAZTDF010000163.1:0-10769 GCA_964612465.1 uncultured Pirellulales bacterium | reverse complement strand
CGCGGCCCTCCGGTCGAGATGACAGAGGCGCAGATTTTAATCACAATTGGTATTAATTCCGAATCTCATAGCGGTCATTCAATAGCATAAGTAGTGAAAGTCTGCTGAAATGTCGTAACGTGGATGCCCCGAAGAAAATTTTTGTGGCAACAGGGATTTTAGTATTTGACTTTGAACTCTTCATAGGTGGATGGTGCGAGTCTTATGGTGCCGGCGGCAATGGAACCTGCTGCCAACCTTCGGTGCCGAAGCGGATGTCCCTTTCAACGAATTCCCATATTACCAGCTTCTTATTCCTGAGTAAAGCGGGTTTGCGGCTCAGCTCCTGCCTGACCAGGGTTGAGGCTCCGCCGTCATTGACAATTGAAGTCAGCGGGAATCCGAGTTCGCAGGCGAGGTGTTCTATGAATCCTCCGGAACCGGGTTCGTCCCAGCTGTATATCCGCAGGAAGCTGTCACCTATGACGAGGACTTCCGAATCAGGGTCGGCCTGATAAAGTTGACCGGTATCAGCATTTACTACTTGAACGCAGTTCAGCCTTTCAGGTTCGAACCCATGTGTCGCGGGCATCTTGACCGCGATTCGAGGGCGGGACGCCCTCGACACGTCCCGCATCATCTTGAGAACATCGCCGTACCTTTCGATATTTGCAGGTTTAAGACGGTATCTGACTTTTCCCTTCTCAGCCCATCCTGAATCAAGAATCTTCTTCGCGACGGCTTTGGCGGCCAAACGCATCCCATCCGGGGACCAGTGGCTGTCCTGTGACAGATAATACCTCGTATTGTCACCCGGCGACAAACCTGCACGGGCCTCGGTGAACACCTTAAATAAGTCAACAATTTCCACGCCCGAGTCTCTAAGTTTAGCGAGGATCTCGATTGTCCTGGGATTGACGGACTGTTCCGAGTCCTCGGCACGGGAAGTCAGCATTTCCGGATAGATACTCGCCTTATTCGGTGCAGGCACAACCAGTAGTCTGATGTCGCGCCGGGCTAATTGGTCACGAAAGGAAATAATCGCAGAAAGAACATCCGCCCGGCTATATTGTGAATCGGCTGGCAGCGGCTCGATGAGATATTGCACCGCAGGTTTGTAAAAAAACCAGCCGGCCCGGCCCATCAGAGCCTTATCGCCCGTATCTCTTAATATAAGAAACTGCACATATTGAACCGAAGGACGAAGCATCTCCGCAAGTCGGCAGCTCTTCTCGAGATCGTTTTCGAACATTCTGAGATTATCTTTCGTCGGCAACTGCCGGAACAGCTCGGCAAGCTGCGGCGGCCGGCCTTCGCTCAACTCAACTGCGAGCTGGACCACGCCAACGCTCAGAAGCACTATCAAAAAGGCTGCTATCAGGAAAACGTGTTTTACTTTGCTTTTGCCCACCGGGGCTACTCCTAAAACTGAAAATACAAGAACGAGCTAAACGACTGCGTGAACATCGTCATTAGTGATACACAGAACAAGACGATTAGCATGAGAGCTTTCGGCCAGGTTATAGTCCTGGCCCAGTCAAAAGCCTGCAGGGGTTGAAACGCCAATACGGCACAGACTGCCATTATGAGTATACTGCCCTGCGTATAGATTTCGGAACTGAGCAGAATCGAGCCGCCCTGTGCTTTCGACGGCATAAACATAAACGCAAGATATTGCCAGGCATCGGATATTGTCGCAGAGCGGAAGAATACCCAGCCTATCATGATCAGCAGGAAGGTAAACAGAACCTGTAGCTGTCCCGGCAGAGCATGATAGAGAGTTTTTCTACCGCCGAAGCGTTCGATCACCAACAGTAAGCCGTGATATGTCCCCCATACGACAAACGTCCAGTTTGCGCCATGCCACAGCCCACACAGCAGAAACACAATAACCAGATTGAGGTACGAGCGTCCGGCCCCTTTTCTATTGCCCCCAAGGGGTATGTAGAGGTAGTCCCTGAACCAGCTTGAAAGCGAGATATGCCATCGCCGCCAGAAATCTGTGATGCTGCCGGCCAGATACGGAGCATTGAAGTTGCGGGGACATTCGAATCCGAGCATCAATCCTAAGCCGATGGCCATTTCAGAATAAGCGGAAAAATCGAAATAAATCTGAAATGTATAAGCGGCGGCACCGAACCATGCGTCAAGGCTGCCGGGCGCTTCGGCGGCGAAGACAGCATCGGCCACCCCGGCCACCACATTTGCCAGAAGTATTTTCTTTGCAAAGCCGAGGATAAACAGTGCCGCACCGTGCGAGAACTTATCGAGGCTGTGCGTTCGGCCAACGAGCTGCTCGGCGAAAGCTGGAACTTGTTGCGACCTGGCATCTATCGTGCCGTAACGCTGAATCGGGCCCGATAGAATCTGTGGGAAGAAGCAGACGTAACACGCAAAATCAAAAAAGGAGCGCGCCGGCGGCACACCTCGGTAAACATCCACCATATAGCTGAGGATTTTGAATGTGTAGAACGATACCCCGATGGGCCAGACAACTTTTAAGACAGGCAAGGCCTCCGCCCCGAAGATTTCTGCGACATGGTTAAAATTCTCCTGGAAGAATACAAAGTACTTGAAGAAGCCGAGTACTCCCAAATTCAATGCCAGGGAGATTATCATCACCGGCAGCTTCCATTTTTTGCCACCCCGCCCGGCCATAATTACAGATAAAAGATAATTTGCGGCACTTATACAAAACAACAGAACGGCAAACCATGGATTAAGCCATGCATAAAAAATGTAGCTGACCAGAATAAGGAAAACATTGCGCAGCATAACGAACTTGCTCGGCAGGAAATAGTACAACACCAGCAGGAAGGGCAGAAAATAGAATACGAAGATATGTGATGTGAATGCCATCAATTCCTATTTTATCACAAGATTTGTCCATAATGCCCAGTAAATCGGGTCCTTGCTCTCGCCGAAGTACTTGTTGATGATTCCTCCCATGTAGTAATCATCGATGGGCACTTCCAGAGCGATGCGGTGTATGTCTGTTGCTTTGAATCTCCTGAGATTGCCGCCGATGTCCCGCACTCGTGCATCCGCGACATTGCTTCGCGGCTCTGCGGGATTGTAGTGGCCGACATAGATAGTCTCTCCATCGACTTTGCCGCGGTGAACCTGGAGAACCTTGTATTTCATAACATGGGCATAATCGTACAAGGGGTCGTCTATTATCTTGCCCCTTATTTCGAGCAACTGCGCTGTCACCTCGATGCTTCCGAGAGTAGTCACTTTGGCATCCTGGCCCGTGTCCGGCTTCTTCGAGCAGGAAAGACAAAGACCCGGAACGCAGAGCAGCGAGAGTAATAACAGGATATTGTCATGCCGGTTGATATGTATCGGGGATCGTGTCATTTCGCTGCTCCTAACTCAGAATATGTCCAGTGCGGCTCCCAGCCATCCGGCAGCACAAGCACCGGGCCGTCTTTGGTAGCGCCGTGTAATTTACGCAGGGCTTTGCTCTGACCGCCAATCGTGGGCGCATCCCTGAGCCGCATCAAACCCATCGGAGCACCTGATCCGCTGGCGTCGCCGTCTTCCTGCATGTTCCCCGTGAAAAGCACATACAGGCCGTCCGGAGAGACGGCTCCTCCATAGACATGCCGTCCATCCTCACCGTACACCAGAGACCTATGCTTGCCTTCTGCATCCGCCATCCACAACTGTGTCCAGCCGTATTCGCTGCCTTCCTGATTGGCAGGGCGATAGGAGAAAATGATTTGCTGTGAATCACCAAACCAGTCCGGCGTGCAATTGTTCATGCTGCTTACGGCGTTCGCGGCGCCTGTAGCAATTTCCATCCGGGCAACAGTCCAACCAGTGCCGAAAGAATTGGCGACACCACACAGCCATTTTCCATCCGGCGACCAGGTCAACTGCTGGAAGAATCCCCGGCGTTCCAGGCGGCCTACCACCTTTTTAGTCGCCAGTTCGACAAAATAAATTCCCTTCACGGACATGCAGGCGATACGTTTGCCTTCCGGGCCCCAGGAAGCCCACGTGTATTCGCCTTGCCCCCCATAAATTTCAGCATTGCCCCCGTCACTATCGGCAAACACCAGCTCGCCCTGCATCCCATGCAGGTTGTTGTCGAAGTTCTCACTGGCGGCAATGCGCCGATACAAAATCCTGCTGGCGTCCGGGGAGAACCGTGGAAGACCTTCGTTGAACATCGGCGTATTCGTGATGTTCCTGCGGCCTGACCCATCAGGACGCATAAGAAACAGATCCCAGTCACCCTTGCCGGCACGTGCGCTGTAGATGATCCAGCCTTTACCACGCACTTCATCGGATAAACCGGTTACCTCCACAGGACGCCTTACGGTGCTGCTATCATCATTACTTTCAGCAAAGAGCCGGCCTTCCTGCTGAGCCCCTTTCCCCTGGAGAGAGGCACCGGTGATAATTATTAACACAAACGCTAACTGCCAAACTCGCATATAGATCCTGCCTTGCTCGAAAAACGTTCAGTCGCGCACCAAAAATCCCATAGCCCAGCACTTCGGACAAATGCCCGTCTTGTGCTTCTTAAAGAGGTTCTATTCTACCGATTTTGACGCTGAAGTTCAACATTGAAAAGGAGGCCATGACAGTAAAAGCAACATTGGCGGCTGTAGTGACCATTGACCGAGACCTCTGAGCGACTTGCCGCCTTACCGGTTGGTGATTATGAAGTGATTACGGGGCACGGGTCACGGGTAGCGGGGCACGGGGCACGACATACGCAGAATACACAATATAAAAGTCGGTAGACAGAACTCGCAGTCCGTAGATGAGCGACAGAAGAATAATCCTCTTGAGCGATTGATTTATATCACACACAACCTATGTTCTAAACCGAGATTTCGTAATTACGGGGACACCACATAATGGCACTAAGTTAAGCATATTTGATCGTCTCAGAGGCTGAGCCAGGTGCCGTTTGATTGGCAATTTAGCGGATTTGGCTGGCAAACAAGCTGCTCTCTTGACCATGATTTTCCTTAACTTAGTGCCATTAGGGACAACACACTTAATTCCAGCCGTACCGGGGACCTTTAATTATCCTCGCGATGACAAAGTCTTCTTAGTACAAAATAATCAATAATCAATAATCAATGACAAAGGCTGTCCCTGGTTTTTAGTTTACATTTAAGTCAAGTCGACATTAGTCTTCAAAGCTAAATTTTTGACAACTGCTTTCAATATTTTTGCCTTAGCTTTTATGTCTGATTTATCTATTTCTTCGCTCACGATTTTCTTATTCGATTTTTTCACGGCATCATAGATAAGATTGATTGGCATCCTTGCACAGGCTTTGCAGTAAAAACTCATTGATCGTCCTTCATTATAATTACCGAGTAATTCTTCTACCAATGCCTGTCTTTCCTTCTGTTCTTTTATCCAATTTTCCAATCCGGATTCTTTAATTTGGCGTAAATTATCAACGGCTGGAATCCATTCAGCAACTTTTCTTCTTAAAAAGATTTCGCAACGAAATACGTCTTCACATTCGATACAAGTCTCAAACCCGTGCTTTTTGACACAGCAATTCCAAATACTGCACCATGAATGTTGTTCACCCAATTTACAGCCGATGCATCTACTTGGTGCTTTTGACTGGTACTTGTTACATAATCCACAATATAATCCGCAACACCCAATGAGACTTTTTGCTTCGCTATTTTTCATTTTATCACCGATTTCACGAAGGAAAAATAATCAGTAACCGCAGATTAACACTGATATACGCAGATTTCAAGTCGTATTTCTTAAATCGAAAACTTGTGCCCGCGGAAGCGGGTATCGAAAACAGTAAATTACAAGGCCTTTTTCCTTTTTCCTTTTTACTTTTTACTTATTAATGGGCTGTCCCTGGTTTTTGCCTGACTCCTTATTTCCTCTCAGACAGATCAAGGCAATCAGAAGAATTAATACTTGAAGCCTTAATTCCCCTTAATTCCCACAGAGCAGGTCCGTCCATATTTAAGCATAGACAGAATCCGCGGTTTCAGGAATGAATTTAACTTGTACCTTTTGATGAAAAACTGTAGCGATTTTTCTCAACATGGCAAGACTATGCCCATTGTAATCGGCGTCCTCCAATCGGCTGATAACAGACTGAGTCGTCCCTACAAGATCGGCTAATTGTTTCTGGCTCAATCCCGCCTGTGTCCGAAGATTGTAAATCAGCTCCGCGATATTGAGATTCTCACGCTGTCGTTGCAGAGACCCAAGCCGCTTTTTGTTACTTTTGATATATCTATTGTGCAAAACCTTTACGGCATCTTTTGTGGTTTTTTTCTTCGTCATAATCATAGCTCTCCAATGTACGTATGAGCTTGGGGTTCTTGAATATAGTTATCGCGATTTCTGATGGCTCTGTTTATCTCTGTATTCGGCACTTTCTTTTCCTTTGTAAAACCATGTGAAAGCAACACTATATTTCGGCCGATAAACGCATAGAGTATGCGGTAATTAACATTCCTATGCCTTGCTCTCAACTCATAGATACCATCTCTCAAAATATCACAGTGAGGCCTTCTTAGCTCGTATCCCATTTCTGCCAATTTTTCTATCAATGCGATACATTTGTCCTGAGCAATTGAAGATAAGCTGTCCAGCCAGTTCAACAGCGGAACTTGCCCCTCTTGCTCTTGATATATTACTACTTCTGTTTTGGCCATCCTTTGCTTCTTTATATAATATCGCAAATTTGCGATAATAGTTCAAGGAAAATCTGTTTATTTTTCGATATTTTTTCCACAATTTACTTATGTGTGCATTATGGACTGTAAAAACACATTTTCTGCATAAAAACAACACCTTTTTTCATTCTAACTTCTTTTTCCATTTTTCGGGAATTCCGCAACAATCATACTTAATTCCATCCGATCTCTGCATCTCAAAGCTCCGAAGTAATTCACAGCATCCGCTGTCCTCTATCAAAACCTGCCATTATCAAGTACAACTCATCGAAAAATGTACCGGACACGAATGGCGTTTCCTTAAGCAAAATATCCTGTTTTTCTGCAATTTTTGGAGCATTATCACCTCGACTGCCGAAATTACTTATGAGTACAGTTTGTTGTGTCTATTCCGACGATAGCGACACATGCAAATTCATACAACTTCGCTTCCCGGACCGGAGGTTTTGTTACCGTAAAACCCTTAAGGAACCGCCATTCGTACCGGACACCTTTAATTATCCCTGCCGGAGAGGTATCCCCAGATATAGGCAACTTGTGCCATCGGTCTTTGTATCGTGAATTCGCACATGATAGGGTACCAGAACACGTCCCAGTACGATTCCATAATGGGCCATGTTTCAGGCGGTGGAAAACAGTTAGGGCGAATAAGCGGCCGCATGAAAGTGTCATCGCCCTTCGGATCGATAGGCCCGAAAACGGTGATTCCCATCGGCGGTAGTTGACCCGTATGGCGGGAGTCTAGGTGCAGTGGGTGCCGAGGCCACCTGTGACCAAGATGCGTGGTGTAGCACAGGTTAAGGGGATTAGCACCCAGGCCGACCTGGCACGAAAGCACGATTGCGCGAAGATATTTGTCGTCGCCAGTGATTCGATGAGCACGGATCAAACTGATTGCGTCGGAAAAGCTAAGAGTTGTGGTCGGCGGGGCCCAGTCGTTTTTGGTCCAGTGAAAAGCAGTTCGCGATTGAGTTCGAAGGCGATCCTGTGCTTCTTTGAGAATTGCCTGCCGGCAGAATTGCTGGAACTGTACGTCCACACCCGTTCGGTTGGTATTGACATAAGCCCAGGCGGCCTGGCCCTGCTCGTGACTTCTCCAGACGTACAAGTCCACACCCGGCTTGTTAAGCATAGTGCTTTCGACAAAGACATCGTGCCATTTCGGATCGCCCGTCAAACGGAACAGCTCGGCAGCGGCATGATTTCGCTTGTCCCTGACATCCGTGTGGTTGTCCATTCGCTCTATCTTGACACCATTAACGGTGTAAGATGAGCTGCGCTGGTTCCGCTTGGCGTAATCGGATTCGGCCCATTCCATTGCTTTGACGGCGCTTGCCTGGTAGGTTTGGGCCAGCTCGTCATGTCCGAGTGACTTTAAGACACTTGCTGCTTTGGCGGCAACGGCGGCATAATAGAAGCTCGACCAACTTCCCGGCTCGTAGGCCAGAATCGTCAACGATTCCTGCCAGCTTGTCTCGCCGAGATTGGGGTGCTCCTCGGATTCGATTCCGCCGCGGATTCCGCCCTCGGGCGTTTGGGTCCGTCTGTAGAAATCAAGATTGAACAGCGCCTCGTCCACCACGTCCGGCAGTTCGTTCTGCGATTCGGGGATGCCGAGAGATAATGATTTGAAATGGGAAGGAAACTGCTCGGTAAGATCAAGCAAATATAAGGACGAAATCAAATGCTGAATCCGTCTGTCCCAATCGCCGGCATCCATGTAGCCGCCCCAAACGTCGCATAGCAATTTGTCGGTTTTGCCGGCGACGAGATTGCGGAAATTGGATGGATCGGACTGGCTGAGTCCGTTTCGTGTGTCCATCAATCGTGTGGTCGAGGTGTAAATCTTGGCGCCGTCATCCGGATGAAACGGACGGGGACGTTTGAAATCAGTATAAGGTGGACCGAGTTCTATGCCGCTTCGCATATGATAGAATCCACGGGCGGACGTCCTGAAGGCATTGCTCCAGATTCCCTTGTCGATAACGAAGGGGTAGGAGCAGCCAATCTTCTCAACACAGACTCGATATCGACCCGACCGATTCAGGTCGGTGAAGTCCATCTCATAGACATCGGTCAGGTTGAAATTCCTCTTGTAGGCGTCTTCGTTCTTTTCGGTGGCCGGTTTTGACAGCGAAATCCTGCCCGAGTATACAATTGTCCCAGCCTTGTCATCGACAATATAAAAGGCCATGTCATCAGGATACTTCAGTCCACCGCCACTTCCCATCCAGCATGAAAGGAACGCAACCTTTGCCGGATCGTCCGGATGAAATCCGATATGAGAAACATGCACCGCTTCGCTCCGTATCGTAAGCGGCTGATATGTGAATTCCTTTTTTGGTAATTGACCTCCTGCGAAAGAAATATCATACTTCACATCGATCTGCAAAGGATGCGGCAGAATGAGATACAGATGATGCTCGACCGGGGTCTTGAACTTCCAGTCGTCGGTTCGTGCAACGCCGGTCGGCCTGCTCTTGCGATGAACCATGATTGGGCTAAGCTTGCTTCGATAGCGAGTGTCTGTTGCGGATTTGATCCAATAGTTCGCCTTGTCATTGGCCCATTTAATATCCAATGGTTCTACTGTCAACGTATCAAAAGGTCGAAGAATATCGCCCTCTTTGCCAATGAGAACTCCAATCTTTTTTCCGCCACGGTGGAGATAGCGTCTGAGCCCTCGCTCTTTTATGACATCTTCATCCTGCGTTACATAAGGAATCTGTTTGCCGACATTGACCTGGCCCGTCTGAATGACAACTTCAATTACATCCGGTGCCGCCATCCCGACGAATTCGATTTTCGATGACGCTTCGACAAGATTAATAAACATAAGAAAAGACATAATCGGCAGCAGTTTGTGGAGACTTGTGGATTTAATCGTTGTTGTTAAATGTTTCATTCTGAATTTCCAATTTGTTTCCTGTTCTGTTTTTCAAAGTCCTGCTTAGAGAATATTTGACTTTCAATACCTTGCATAAATATACCAATAGCAAGACAGCGATTCAAGACAGATTCCAGACGCGTTGCCCCATTTGCGACGATTCGCAGGACACGTTCGGCAAGATTATTGTCGATATCGAGGTTACCATATTCTATATGTCGATTTAGAGTGATCCACTGTCCCCGGGCGTAAGTTGACAGTTTTTTCAATATTCTCAACGGCGGAGATAAGGAACAGTTAGGGTTATGAGGGAACGAAAAAGGCCATTTATAGCTGAAGAAAAAGCTTTGTTACTGGCAAAAAATTTGAATGATGCTGGAATAGGATTAGCTTTTTTGATGGGTCAGAGCGGTGCTCCAGATGATCCACTCGGAAGAACCAAAAAAACAATTAAAATCGTCTTTTTCTGCGAAAAGGCGTAAAAAGACAGAATAAAGAATACAGAATACAGAAGCCAGAATTCTCTGATATTGACGATACCTATGGCATAAATTGACTATTTTTTCTGCGTTAATCTGCGGTTGATTTCTTCGTGAATCTTCGCGTCCTTCGTGGTGAATCTTGGCTTTTATCTACATGAATTATTGTCTCTGTGTTCTCGGTGCTCTCTGTGGCTGAATAATGGATGCCGTCTCACGGAGATTTATCTGGAATTAGCCCGCCTTTTTACGTTTAGATTCGTATAATACTAAACGAATTCGTATTTCGTATATCGTATATCGTATATCGTATGTAGTATGTAGTATGTAGTATGTAGTATGTAGTATGTAGTATGTCGAAGGTCAAAAGGAAAAATGAGGCCCAATCACGCAGAACTTAGAACGCAGTACGAAGTTTAGCCCGCACCACTGATGCCGGGTCAAAGCCATTTACTATTTACTATTATTTCTGTGGCTCAAACAACAGTGTTAATCCGTGTAAGCTTGTCCTGAGTGAAACCGAACGGATCCGTGTCGAAAAAAGCCGAAATCATGAAAAAAACAGGTGAAAAAGAGTAGAAAACGACGAAAAATTGAGCTTAATTTGAAAAAACAAACCCAATTTATGAAAGGGCGAAATTGGCGCAAGCTCTTTACTGAAAGGTGATTATGAAGATTTTCACGCTTTGGGTCGGCGAAAAAACAAACCCAATTCAAAGCCAAACAAAGCCA
>CAZTDF010000162.1:0-10796 GCA_964612465.1 uncultured Pirellulales bacterium | reverse complement strand
GATTATGAAGAATTTTACGCTTTGAGACGGCGAAAAAACAAACCCAATTCAAAGCCAATCCGTCAGGAAGGAATTGCCGGACAGGTCTGATGGAGGCGTTTGGCTGGAAATCTTAAATAAGGCTGGTGGGGAGAAATTCCCCAGTTTGGCGGTTTTGTGCGGGTTAAGATGGCTAACCGGGTTGCCGACTGTGGCCAAAAAGGGATTTGAAGTAGCACTTGATCCAGGTCCAGTGCAGGAGGATGTGTGTGAGCATCAGAACGGCGAAAACGAGGGCCAGGTAGAAATGGACGTCGCCCCATTCGTGACGATCCATCGACCAGAAATCCTTGGCCACCGCCGCTCCCCGGCCGCCGCGAAAACCCTGGCCGTGCCCTGCTGAGCCGGGCGGCAGAACGTATTTCATAAGAAAGCCGGTAAAAGATAATGCCAGCAGGTCTAAAAAAGCGACCAGATCGACAATGAAGTTTACTGTCGTGCGTTTTATCATGCGAGCGCCTGAATAATACATAGAAAACTTACGTTCTTGAGCCTCGAAGCTCGAAAGTAAAGACGGCTGATCGGCGGATTTTGTTGCAGACAAAAATGAAGTTGAGCAAAAATGGTTGTTTTCCGGCGTTAATTTGACATAAAAAGGCAGACGATATGATAAAGAAGACACTTAGCGACGTTCCGCAGGCCAATACCGACCCTGAAAAGCCGCCGAGGGTGTACTTCAGCAATTTTAACGACTGGTCGCTGAACATTTATAATGAGCTATCAGGTCGGTCCTCCGGACGTCCTGCTCTTTTAGGAAGTAAACGAGCGAGTCAACCTGGAGATTATCAAGCGTTTCGAGGCCGGAAAGATCGAGTTCGCGTTCCCCGGCCGGTCGCTTTATGTGAAGAAATACCGATTCGCCACCCGGGACATGTCGCTCGTGAACCGTCAAACACATCACGAGCGGCAAATCATGTGTCCGGCGGTTATTTCCCGGCTTCCTTCTCTGCTTTTGTTGCAGTAGGCACCGGCCCACTAAACTCAGTGACATCGAAGGCCTGCTGCTCTTCTTCGGTCATAACAGGCTCTGTGACAATATGCGGCGTGATGAATACGACCAGCTCGGTATTAGTCGTTGCTTCACCTTCGAACCTGAAGAGATGTCCGAGAATGGGTATGTCACCAAGTACGGGCACCTTGTTGACCTGCATGGACGTTTCTTTCTTTCGCAGGCCGCCCAGGACAACCGCCTGACCATCTTTGACAAGTGCTATAGTGTTAACTTTGCGAGTGTCAACGACAGGGACATTGCTCGTTGCGACTTGAACTCGAGTCACAAGAACGCTGAATTCCGGCGCTATGTTCAATCTCAACATATTGTTCCCTGCTACATGCGGTGTAACAACGAGCTTGACGCCGACGTTTTTGAATTTCACCGTCTCGGTGGTGCTGCCCGCAGTGATGGTTCGTTCGACGTAGGGATGCTCGGTTACGATATCGAAAGTGGCCTCTTCGTTGTCGATGACCAGAATTCTCGGATTGGCCAGAAGCTTGGCATCGATATTTTCCTTCTCTGCCCTGAGTATTGCATTGATGTCGATGCTGTTATTAAGCAGGCCGAATCGAAGATACCCTTGCGTGGTATCTTCTGTTTTGTTTGTACCGGCGACAAAACCAGCATCGAGAGATGGATCGGTCCTGCTGCTAATGTAGGTTTCATCGCCGCCCTTTTCGACGACAATATCGTCGTTGACCGGATAACCTGAAACATTCAAGTTGGTTCGCCTGCCGGCGTACCAGTCGATGCCGAGGTCGAGGTTGTTCTTGCTGGTGATGTCATAGATTCTCACTTCGACCAATACCTGCGGTGTTATGCGGTCGATTGTGTTCAGCAGATTCGTAATGTCCCGGACTTTGCTCTCCGTGTCAGTCACGATTATATGACTGGTGCCCTCGATGGAGGAGACGGAACCCTGGGACGACTTGAACTTCTCCAGAGCCTTTACAACCTGCGCGACATCCGCGTAAGTAATTTCAAACGTCTCAGTGACAAGCCTCTCGGCTATCTCGGGCATTTCTTCGCGTGACAATATGCGTATGACATTTTCACCTAATATAATACCGGCACCATGCACATCAAGAATGCACCGCAGAGCTTCGTCCAGCGATACATCGGTCAGCGACACGGTCACATCGCCGGTGACCTTGGGACTCATAATAAGATCCACATTTACCTGATCGGACAGTTGTCTTATTACAGTACCAATAGGGACATCATTGACATCGATACATACGACCTTTTGCATCCGTTGCTCAAGATCGGTCAAAACCGCATTTTTCCCTATATTCTCATCGCTTTCGGCGGCAAGGGCCGAGACGTAGAAGAAGCAGAGAAGTGCACAGATGATCAATAAATTTAATCCGCCTGGTTTTATTGTTAAGCTTTTCATAACAGCTCCTTTTCTAACTTTGGTCTTACCTAATATCACTTCAATTCGTATCTCAGTAGTGTCACTATTCACTTTATTAATTATTGCAACTCCGATTGATCTTCACTCGGATTGTCAACTTTTTGAACAGTAGTATTTTCTGTTTCGCGGACCTTTTGCACCCACTTTTTTTCATCCGTTTCGAATTCTATGCTGTCTCTGTTTATTTTTATAATAGTAGCGTCATTAACCTTATCCCCGACGTATACTATTTTCGAACCAATCACGGCAGATGGCCTGTCGTGTGAATATACGATGTCTCTTATGATTATTGTTCCTGTTGTAACCCTGCCGGTCGTTTCATTTGGGTCTCCGTTTTGTGTATTACTTTCATCCGGCAATTTTATCGGGTCCCTCGTCATAACCGAAATTGGTTCCGGAACCTTCCAGTCGATTTCACGGCCGGGATTGGCGTTAGCGACAACGACGGGTGTGTCATCAGTCCCGGCTCCTTTCGTCTTACGCGGAGCTTTGCTAAGAACCTGCCTAAAGGCAAAAATCATAATGATAGCCAGGATCGGCACCATTATTACCATAGCTTTTTGCTTGGTTGGACTGACGCCCGGCTTCGGTGTAAAGAGCTTGTTCTTGATTCGTTGTAACAGGCCATCGCCGGTTTCTTCTATAAACGGACTGCTTTCGGGCTCTGTGGCCTTTGCGGCTTGCTTCAACGACTCTTCGGGCTGAGGAAGTTTTTTATTCAGAGGACTCTGCGTCATCTGGTTCGTGGAAGTCGATTTTGGAAAAACGTTGGGGGTTTGTTTTTGTGCGGTATTATCCAAAGAATCCTCGGATTGATTGAGTTTTTTAATCAGAGAATTCTGCGAAACCTGACGGTTTGGGGCCACAGGTTTTGGAGGAACACCGTGCGCAGGATCAGGTGTGGGCGTGCCGGAAGGTTGTTGAGAGCCGTTGTTTTGCGGAACAGGTACCCCCTTAAATACCGACGACACTTTCTTCTGCAATCCTGCCTTATTTTTATCAAGCTCTGACATTACTTATCTCCTGACCAAAGCCTTCTGGTTAATTATCTGCTCAGCCAAATTTCTGCTGTTGATTATCTCATCAGGCTCATAGCCCGGACCGATCGTACTGTGGCACCGCGGGTCGAGGTCGATCAGCAGCGATCTGTGGCCTTTCTCTGCAAAGGCAGCCGCAAGATTCACTGAGGTGGTTGTTTTGCCGCAACCACCTTTTTGATTTACTATTGATATTGTTTTCATATCACGAACCGAAATCTGGAGCCAGGGACTGATCGGCGATTTCCTTTTCCTTCTGTTTTTTGACAAAAGTCGCTACGTCAAGAGTCACTTTATAAACTGAATCATCCTTAGTTGAGCGAGCGATTGAGAATTCATTCACAAAGAGGACCGGCTGATGCCTCTCCAGGGCGTTCACGAAAGTAGCAAACTGATTGAATCCGGCAATGAAGCTGATATCGATGTGGTTTTCACCTATGCTGTTACAATCGGGTATTTCCAAGACGCCCCGCTTTTCTTTATTTTTAATGCTGAACAAAGATAGACTTTTTTTACTGGCGATTCGACCTATATCAAACGTCAAATTAGCTGAATCTTCCTGATCAACGATAAAATCCTTCAGTGTGTCTCGCAGACCCTCAATTTCTTCGTTTAACCGGATTTTGGTTTGTTCATCTGCTGCTTTTTGTGCAGATTCATACAGTTGTTTTTTCTCAGTGAGCGCGTTTTGTAAGTTCATCTTGCTTTTAATCTGCGGATTCAGCAGAATAAAATAAGCCACGAGAAACAGCACCACGCAGACCGCCCAGACGATAGCTGCTCTCATAAGATATTTTCTATACATTTGTATTAAAGCTATGATAAAAGTCATGCTAAACTCCCGGTTTAAGGACACAACTTATCTCGTAAGAAACAACATTCTGACCTTCGATCGTTTCAGTCTTCTGCGAAACTCCGATGTTTTCGAGCTTCGGTCCGAGAAATGCCGAATCGCGAATACCATCCCGGAAGTCTCTGACCGCTTCGTCGCAGTTGCTCTGAGGACCGCCGCTAACAACCAACCGC
The DNA here is from genome assembly GCA_964612465.1 of uncultured Pirellulales bacterium. Lineage (GTDB taxonomy): Bacteria > Planctomycetota > Phycisphaerae > Sedimentisphaerales > Anaerobacaceae > JAFGPJ01. Next base: position 6,283 of record CAZTDF010000162.1, on the reverse strand, counting down.
AATATTTTTACGGGGACATCAATCTCTACCATTTGATCCGGATCATCTTTTTTGGGAGCTTGTCTTTTCACAGAGCTTTGATTTACCGCAAGAGATGTCAGCACTACCGAGTCAGGTATATTCTCCATCAGTGTCGTCAATACAGGCGACCATTGAGTGTGTCTCTTAATTGACGACTGAACTTCCGACAAGTAACCAAGATAAGTTGTTTTTTTCTGCTCTAATGCTTTCTGCAGCCCGATAGCATCCGATAATTTGTCAATCTCCGCCTGGCTTTTGTTTATTTCCTGCTTCTTTAATGATAGAACGATTTTGTTTTGCATATAAAAGCTGACCATTCCCATTGCGACTACAACAGGTATTGCAACTGTTACAGCAATGATAGCAAGGCTGCCGGGCTTGCTCTTCAGTGGAATTGCCTGTCCATTTAATAAATCTATCGTAAACATAGCTTCGCGTCTTGTTGCTCTTATAACTTTTAGTTCTTCTTAATAATCGATTAGATTGATCTCATAGCAAGACCAACCGCTACCGCCATTGCAGGGCCGGTCTTTGTGTAAATATCTTCATGCTCCCGGTTTGCATTGTGGCATATTTTGTCAAATGGATTCCACAAGACGACCTCGACTCCAAGCCGGCGGTTCAATAACTCAACGAACCCTCCGGCCAAAGCAAAGCCCCCGCAAACAAATAGTTTTTCAACATTTGCCGAAGCAGACTGGGCTGAATAATAGCGCAATGTTTCGCCTACATCGGTAATCAATTTATGGCAGGCTTTTTCGAGGCTGTCACTGAGCCCCGCCTCATCCGCCACTGAGTCGCCGGACAAAATCCCCCTGACAGTTTCCGTTGGCGTATCATTCTCTGCAGCTATCTGCGCGACAATATCATTACCCGCATAAGTCATATCACGGATGAACGGCCAGCCGTTATTGTCCATAATTGCCAGAGTTGTATGGGAACCGCCAACATTTAGAATAGCAACTGTTCGGTGCGTCTGGGAATCTTCTTGCCCATTTTCAAGGCCATTGAAACAGTTCAGAAGTGCCAATCCGTCAACGTCCATCAAGATGCAATTCAGATGTGCTTCTTTGGCGAGCTGTGTCTTACTTTTTATCAACGTATTGGTCGCCGCGACTAACACGCCGCCTGTTTTATTGTCTTCGTTAGCTATTAAATTATAATCGACAGCGCTATCTGCCGCACTGAAAGGACAAACCTGCGAAGCTTCGAGTGAGACTGCTGAGGCTATCTCTTCGGGTAATAACAAAGGAAAATCGAAATTGCGCACAGCAACTTCCTGGCCGCTCACTCCGCAAACGACTAATTTCGTCTTGATTCTGGCCGACTCGAAGCATTTACGAACCGCCTGGACGGTGTTTGTTCTTCGATGATTATCATCTTCGCTTGCCGCAATTTCGGTAATGCCGGCTGCGGTGGTTGTGTAGCCGGTATCGCTCGTGTGCAAAGCAACCATCTTTACGGCACATGAGCCAATATCCAGACCCAATACGTCTGTTTTCTTCAATTCAAACAAATGTTTCCAATCTTTGATCATTAATCTCTCGTTCTATTTTGGCATTCAACGTATGGATTACCCACCTTAAATATTCACTATTACGCATTCATCGGCTCAAAAAGAGGCTGTCTTATTTAAGAATTGCAATAGTATTGGTTTTTCAAATATAATGGGTATGAATTTAAGGTGTAAGTCCTATAAAGCCCCTCTTGCGTGGGGCATGTAGAGTGTTTTTAATCTTTGTATGCACTAACTTGGCAACAGGATACCATTGATTTATGGGTTCTTCCCGGTGGTTATAGGACTCGCTGGGTATTGCAGGAACCAGGGCAATTTCGAGCTTGCTGATCTTGTGGAATAGATGGTTGGATGACCCGGTTGTCAAGCACATGAGGAGGATCTTTGGAAGATGTCATACCAGTTGTAGTTAGTTCTTGCGCCACACTGTCATACCCCGAAAGCGGGAATCCATTTTTCCCATCCCAGAGTCTTCGCAAAGAGTAAATCGCTGTTACTTAGCAAAATCCCATCACTACAAGCGCACATATTAAATACAATTGGTATGAAAGCACCGGATTAAAAAGGACCGTGCATAGCTGCTCACAGTTCCTCATTCTTGTGTGCCGGGCAAAGCGTTTGTTTTATATCAGGCCGACAACCGAAGGTTATGTGGATAATTTGATTTTAGCTGTCTGATCGGTAATCGTGCCAGCCGGCGGGTGCAGGAACATATTTGCCTCTCAGCCAGATATCGCCCGGCAAGATACCTTCGAGCAATCTCTCGTCAAAATAGTAGTATTTGAGATAACCATCGGCGCCAACCAGACCGACGACCCCTCGGATGGCTTCGGTGATAGTGCCGCGTATAACCAACTGGTCCTGGTTTCCACTGGCTTCTTTTCTGCCGCCATAGTAACCTCGCTGGACGTTTTCCGCACCCCATCCGCCACCGCCGACCGTCATCGCGGCCTCCACAATCGTCTCTTCCGGCAAATGCCTCTCATACACTTCTGCCGGCTCGTATACTTTCGTCCACTTTCCGCTCACTTTTTTCCACACCCACTGACCGGAATCCTCCCGACCGATGGGGACATAGACGCCTTTACTAATTTCACCGGGCGGCCCCGGATATGCACTTACACCGCCTTTATCGTAACCGGATATCCCCGGATCAACCACCTTGATTACTCCCTGGGCGATCAAACCAAGGATATTGGGATTGTCCTTTGACGGTTTTCCGTCGGCATCATGCGTGCCATCAACCACTACGGAATCGGCAACCCAGATATTACCTGTTGCTACGACGGTAATATTACCTTTTACTACCTGGTCACCATTATGTATGGTTTTGTCGCCACCTATAACTACATTGCCGTCAACGAATATCTGACCGCCCGGTTCGGATTCCACTCCCCCGAAAGACTGAGTGACATAAGTCTGGTTGATGGGCAGAGTGATTCTCTGACCATTTGCTTCTGCGTTCTCAGGCATAAAATGGTAGCCGTAAATATCATATCTTACGGATTGGGTTACGTCGCTGCCGCCGGGCTTGACTTTATAATCGTATGTCTTGTAATCGCTAGTCCTTTGATAACCGAGGACCGTACAGTCATCAGTGATGCGGACTTTCCCGACACCATCTTCAACAAAAAACTCAAGCTGAACGGCATCTTTTGGTTTCGAAACCGGTGCCGTTGCCTTCGGTTTGAAACGGTACTCCACTTTGGTACTGCTTTCGAAACGATCGACCTTGCTCTGGACGGAATCTGCATCCGTTATTCTGCTGTCAGGCTGGTCGAAATAAATTCCATTATCAAACACGTTCATTACGGAAGCATATTTATCAGAACCACCACCGGTATATCTCGGTTCGCCCATAGCCGTAGGCTGCATGAATTGCGGGTTGCCTATGATGTGAATGTCTCTGTCATCGGGGTTGTCCTTGTAGTCATTAATATGCAAAGGCATATCAATGATTTCTCCATCGGCAAAGTATACTTCGACAGTGCTTCCCATTCCGGTCGGAACTCGACAGACACCCATATCCCAGCCGCTCATCGCCTGAACCACCTGCACTTCCACAGTCCTGTTGAACATACCGCTATGGCCGCTGGATATGATCTTGTAAACGGGGCGATAACCAACGAAAGAAAAGAACTTAATTTGATAATTGCAATCTCCGTCCGGTATTTTTATGCTGCCGGTTGTTCCCGGCACAGCTTTTTGCAGAGAACTTAGCATATCCTGCTGCTGGCTCATCCAGAAAACCGCCGTCTCATAGCCGGCCTCAGCGGCGAGCATCGCAATCACTTCGTTTTTCAGCCTGATTGCCTTGTGTCTGACCCCATAAGCCACAGTCAACATACCTAATCCCAGGGCAGCTAAGACAAGCAGCAACACAACGACCAGAACAAGGGCTGATCCATTATCGTATCTCTTATCTCGCATCTCGTATTTCGTATCTCGTTTCACGGTTTTCGCTTCACGAGATACGCCTCTCACTTTATCTCGGCCATATATTTCGCATTAATGTAGCGGTCATCACCCTGATAGTCTCGTTATCTGTGGGATCTGTCAGGACAATATTTATTCGAACGCTTCCCTGACCGGTCCCTCCTACTGTCGTATGGCTGAAAGCGCCGGCGGTAGAATCCTTGTCGACGGACACATGTTCTGCAAGAAGAACTTCTGTCGTCACACTGGAGGTATTTTTGCTGCCTCCGCCCGCAGGCACCGCCCCGGGCGGATATGAGCCGTAGTCAACCTTCAACTGGTCACCGTCGAGATAGAAGAATGCATACGCCGTTGCCGTCTTGTTAACATCCATCAAGCTGGAGCTGTCGGTCTGGTCAAGCTCGACATCCCAATATCTGAATTCCACTGCATCGCCGGACACTACTTCCTGCGGATCTTTTGTTTTCGGCAACGCAGGGGTAAAACTGCTGCCGTCTCCCTCATAGATTGTGTAGTGAAGACGGTTGGCTTTTCTGCCCATACTCCCGAATGCCATCGTGGTAGCCAGGGCATCCTGCTTTAATTTCTTGTTGGCCGAATTATAACTATGCTGCCAGGCCCGATTGCCGCCGACTAACAAAGCCCCAATCGCCAATACAACCATGAGGTTGATCGTCATGGCAACAACCAGCTCGATCAAAGTCAGACCGGAACGGAATTCGTATCTTCTGTTTCGCATTTGATATTCGTATCCTGTATATTTAGGTTCAATTTACACTTGCCGATTCACCTTCATGCGCTGTCAGCCGCCTGATGCATCGGCCCGGACGTATGTAGTCAGAACAAGTGGCGGAATATTTTCCAACCGATCGGCGTCTGTATCTGCTACAAGCGTTCCGAATTCAACTACAACGCCAAGCTGTCGCAGTACTGCGCCCGTTACGGTATCTTGAGCAACGTCTTTGCGTGTAAGCATAACCAGCATTGGCATCTCGTCGACCGTGATAGCGTACACTGCATTATTCTGTGGGACGCCCAATTTCGATTGATCACTGAAGCCGGATGGTATAGCTGATGCGGCTGAAAATCCCAGTCCCAAGTCGGACGGTTTGTAATCTGTTGAACCGCCCGTACTCATCCAGTCTTCCAGCAGCAACTGTCCAGTGCGTGTGGCGGCGATTTGGGCGCGGGCTATTGTAGCATCTCTGGATGTATGATATTCATAGCTCATTGCGCCAATAGTAACAATGGACAAAACTACCGTAGCTACGACCACCTCAACCAGGGAAACAGCCGATGCAAATTTTCGTCGCTTAATAGTCATCATCGTCTATATCCTTTCTCTCCGTAGTTTTCCAAACGACAGGGCTTCCATGCTCCCGAATTCTTGTTAAAAAAAATAGTGATTGATTGCGCCGCTGTAATAAATCCAAAGTAAGAAACTGAACTGTGAAAAACCCCTTCCGCTTTCTTGACTTATACTAATTAAAATATACAACAAAAAACCATCTAAACAAAAAAATAATTATTTACTTTGGAAAAATCCCTTTTAGTCTCGTATCTATCGTGCCGGATTAGACTTGATTCAGTGCGAAAACGCAGGACCGCTGCTTTTTATTTCGAAAGTGGCTATGGTCGAAAACGACCATAGCCACCATGATTTTAACTACAAGTCAGTGCCGTTGCGAACCTGTGTTGCCAAGCGTTCCTCCGCACCCGCTTTCCTGCCCTTTAACGTCCCATATAATATCTATAAGGGAGAAATCAACTTTCCAGGATGCCAGCTTGCCACAAAGGCGATTTCTGGATTCCCGACTAAACAGAGTTCATTCTTACGGACCCCAGGAGCCATCCGCACGCAGCACATATGGGCCACCGCCCGGAGCATCAGTTTTAGATGCGGTCACCGTAATCACAGCGATGCCGTTGCCATCCACAGAAGTAATATCATAATCGCCGGCCGTGAAATAGGTTCCCTCCAAATCTGATGCGACAAAGCCCAACTTTGTCTGTGTACCTACAACACTAAGGAGACCACTAAGGGTAGCAGCCGTAGCAACACTTGTCTCGGCAGCGTAGGCGCGAACCGCTGTACGGATCGTACCCGCCGTAGCGTTGGCTTCCGACCATTTGGCCTTGTCGATGCGGCCCTGCATCAGTGGAATTGCCACCGCGGCCAGGATGCCGACGATGAGGATCACCACCATCAGCTCCACTAAAGTAAAACCTTTTCTGTTTTTCATTTTCATCTCTCCAAATAAAAGTTTGAAAAAAGTTTGGGCGCCAAGTGCGTTACCTGGTCTTTATCCC
>CAZTDF010000161.1:7513-10802 GCA_964612465.1 uncultured Pirellulales bacterium | reverse complement strand
AAAGCCAATTCAAAGCCAAACAAAGCCAATTCAAAGCAGGTCGGAAATGTCATAGACGTGCGTTTCCCACCTTTCGGGCAGCGATTCGACCGTCGCTATCATAATGATGCCGTCCTCGACGATGTAGCCGAGCTGGTCATAACCGCCGGAAACCGACGCAAGCAGGAGCTTCAACGCCCTGCCGGGAGAAACTCCCGATATTTCATCCATGTTGATGGGCGTCGTCCGGTCGATATCGGCGTTGTCGTACAAATCCTTCCAGATCACGACTATCGGCAGCGGCGGATCGACGCAATACTTTATCTGCTCTATCGCCTCGGCAAAAGACATCTCCGGCGTGAACTCGAAAACGTAGGCGGGCTTATCAAGCTCCTTATAAATGGCGTCGTCATTTTGATGCTTGGCGTTCGAATCTTGTGCCGGTTCGATTCGTGCCTGAATGTCGGCCGTTCCGGAAAACGATTTCCATTCGGCTTCCAGCAGGTTCTTCTCCGCCCGGCCGGGATGAATCAGAACTCGATACTTCAGCGAAAAACTTTTGCCGGCGGGCAAAGTGTACGGCTTATTAAAGAGCAATGCCGGGCTGAAGTATCCGAACGGCACCTTTGGGTCCATGATAACAAAGCCAGGCGACGGATGCCGCGGGTTGTCCGGATGGTCGAAGACAGCAATGCTGAAATCTTTTCTTTCAGCGGTCCGGCCACCGAAATTCATCCAGCGAGCTTTTTTGCCGTGGCCTTCAAGGTCCTTTCGCCCTTCGCTGTCGGCCAGATACCAGCCGGTGACATTTTTCGCTACCCGCACCGAAAGCCCCGCGTAGCCGCCCCAGCTTTGGCCGTTCTTCTCGCCCGTTATCGGCGTGCGGTCCAGCAGAACGTCCGCGGCACCGGCGGTGAACCGGCTGCTCCAGTCGATATGATAACAGCCATCTTCATCCGGCTTACTGAGGCGAATGAGACACGATTCGCTCAGCACTGCCGGCTGACCGGGCGGATGATAACTGAGCTGCATCGCAATCTGTGCCGAATAATCGCGTTGGGCTGTCACCTCCACATTCTTAATCTCGGTCAGCCCCTGCGACAGGCCGGTATCGCGGTCCTCTTCCCAGTAGTTCAGGCCGTTGATGTATTTCCAGGAAAACCACAGCCCGTAGTGCCAGGGATGGTCCGGCGGGCGGTGCCAGGTCAATTCCGCCCCGTCGGTCAGGCAGACCGGATGGAAGTATGGCCTGGGCTGCTTCTTGTCGAAATTGAACTGCCAGACAACGCGCCCCCTGTTGAGCAGAGCCAGCGAGCTGTCGGTTTGTCGCCAATCGTAGCTGGGCTTTTGCCCGGTGACATCATTCGCACAAACTTGCACAGATTGCAAGAGCAGCAAGGCCGCCCCGACAAACACGGTCAATCGTTTAATGGTCACCTGAGACCTCCCTTCGTATTGACTTTTATTTTATGCCCGAAGGCCGGTCAGATCGACTTGAAGTTTCTTATTCTCGGCGATCATATCGTCCCACGTTACTTTCGTGTTCCTTCCTGCCGCTTCGCGCCCGAGAATCGTTGCCAGCGTCGAGTCGATGCTCGGCTGAACCGTCGGGTTGTCATAGATTCCGTTTACGATGCTGTGATGAAAAGCGTCAATGTTCCGGCTGATGCCGTCGACGTAGAGGTTAGTCAGTTCGCCGCCCCGGTAGCCTCCTTTATTTCCCCTGACCGAAACCTTGCCGGTGTAGTTAGTTTCCAAATAGCCGTCCTGCCCGAAAGCGAAACAACTGCATTGGAAGCCGTGAGTGTTCCGCATGTGCTCGCCGCGGTGATTCAGTATCAATCCGTTTTCGAACTGGTATGTCACGGAATAAACATCGGCCGAGTCTCCGTGAGGATCACGCCGGGCTATACGCGAGCAACCGGCAGCGCTGACCGGGTGCGTCCCGGCGATCCACAAAGCGACGTCGACAGCGTGGATGCCGGCACAGACCAACTGCCCGCCGCCGATAGCGATATCGTTCACCCAGATAAGGCTCTGCAGCCTGCTCTCGATATTGCCGGTCTTCGGCGGATCCGGGAAGGCCTCGTCCGTGTAGAAGGAACTGAGCAGCCCAGGCTCGCCGATCAGCCCATTATGCGTGCGTTTGATCGCTTCGATAAAGAACGGGTCCGTGCGCGTCTGAAAATCCACCAGGAAGACCTGCTGGTTTTTCGAGGCCTTTTTCGCCGCCTCCCGAATTTTCAGACATCCGGGCACATCGCAGGCGACCGGCTTGGCGAGGTACACGTGACAGCCCGCGTCGATCGCGGCAGTGACATGCTCTCCGAAACAGTAAGGCGGCGTCTCGCAAAACACGGCATCGACCTTGCCCGCGATGAGCTTTCGATATCCGGCGAGCCCCGAATAGCGGCGATTTCCGGCAACACCTAGTTTCTCGCCGGCGCCGCGGACGACTTCGGGGAAATAATCGGCCGTCGAAGTCACCTGGAAACCTTCGTGCTCGGCAAGCATTCCGGCGATCTGGCTGCCGCGGCCGCCAAGCCCGATACAGCCGGCCTCTATCCGGGAATTGGCGCCGAATCCGCGAACGGCCGAAGGCCTGACAATCGCAAAGCCCGCAGTCGCGGCAGCGGATTTGGCTATGAACCGGCGCCGGCTGAATATATCTTTTCGCCCGGAGGCCCGCGTTACTTTTTCAGTCATTTTTTCGCTGATCCTCCAGTTGCGCGGATGGACTTGCTAATCCATCGGCGAGGGCGGTACCCTGACCATAATATTCTTGTAATAGACGACGCTATCGGGGTCGTGGCCCTGCAGGGCAATGGTTCCTTCGCCGATCCTGCGGCCGGACTGTTCCCAGTCTTCGGGCTGGGTCCATGCCACTGTTGTCTTGCCGTCGATCTGGATGATGACGTGATTGTCCTCGACCCTGATGTAATAGTGGAACCATTGGTCGTCCACGGATGGTGCCTCGTCAATCACGTCCTGCACGTTGTACAGTCCTCCGGTTTTCTTGCGGTCGCTGTGGGTCGTATTCACCTGGCATTCGAAGCCTTTCGACGGCCAGCCGGTTTCCTCATACTCGGTATGGAAATATATGCCGGAGTTGGAGCCGGGCGTGGTCAGCACGTCAGCCTGAAACTCGAAATTCTTGAAGTTGGCATCGTTGACGGGCCCGGTGTAGAAAAGATGGCTCCTGGGGCCGTGGGCCACAATCATCCCGTTGCGGGTGGTAAAGGTCTCTTTGTTCTCACTGGCCTGCCAGCCTTCGAGGGTCTTGCCGTCGAAAAGACTTTGCCACTGGGCC
>CAZTDF010000161.1:0-7413 GCA_964612465.1 uncultured Pirellulales bacterium | reverse complement strand
GGCAGGTGTTGTTTGACATCCCGCCAAAAGCAAACTTGTAAACAGCAGCATTAAAACTAATTTCCTGGTCATCTGATTTTCTCCTTAAAAACTATTTCTTCCATAATTCGCATTTTTCACAGCGTCCATGGAGAACGCATGGGTCGAGACAGCCTGCGGTTGGCGGCATCGTTGTTTACGAAACGTTCGGTTTTCGGATCCCATTTTATTTTCTGCTCAAGTCTAATAGCAATGTCACTAATGTGACAGATTATATCCGCCTGCACGGCCACATCAATGTTACAGACAGTTTCGGCCCGGCTTTTGACGCAGTCCAAAAGGTTTCCGACATGATTGTTGCTTTTGTACAGGTGAATATCGTTCGGCCCGAATTCCGTCTCCAGCAGCTCCTTCGGGTGGGCGTTGAGGCCGGAGCGGTCCACGTGCACCCATCCATCGCTGCCCTCGAAAGCAGTGCCGTGACTGGTCGTTCGCCCGTAGCGTTTCTTCCACTCGTCCGGATAGGGATCGCCGGTGAAATTCATCGTTACGCCGCTGTCGTATTTGCAGACGACTTTCCAGTTCATCGCCGTGTCAGCTACTCCTTCGGTGGGCCAGACGCCTTTGCCTTCGATCTCCACCGGGCAGGCGACTTTTTCGCCGCCGCCCCAGAGCGCGATGTCCAGGGGATGAACGCCCCATCCGGCGATAAAACCGAGCGCATAATCGGAAATGAACCACCACAGCTTGTTCGAGCAGCGGTCTTTTGTGTAGGGCGTGTAAGGAGCCGGTCCCAGCCATCTGTCGTAATCGATCCATTCCGGCACGGGCACGGGTTTGGGATCCCCGCCCTGGCTGCTGCCGGGAGACCATACGTTAATAGTATGCAATTTACCGAGCTTGCCGCTCAAAGCCAGCTCGCAGGCGAAACGGAAGTTGCGCTCCGAGCGCTGCTGCGTGCCGAACTGGAAAACTCTGCCGTGACGGTGCACGGCCGTACGAAGGGCCTGGTCCTGGGCAAGGCTCAATCCCATCGGTTTTTCGAGATATACATCCTTTCCCGATCTGACCGCCGCCAGCGCGATAAGCACGTGCCAGTGGTCCGGCGGGGCTGCGAGAATCACATCGATGTCGTCACGCGCCATCACTTCGCGGAAGTCCTTGTAAGCGGCACAGCCGGTGCCCTGATAGTGCCCGTTCACCAGTTCCTGAGCAGCTTTGAGCACGGGATCTTTGACGTCGCAGACCGCAACTACCCGGGCATTCTTTTGTCTCAGGAAGTTGCCCATTACGCCGGTGCCCTGAGGCCCGACACCAACGCAGCCGACAGTAATTCTTTCGCTGGCGGCCACACCGCCGCCGGCACCCAGAGCCGACGACGAAATGATGTAAGGAAAGCCCATCGCCCCGGCGGCAGTACCGGCAGCGTGTTTTAAGAACCGACGCCTATTGATTGGTTTATTCCTCATGACTCCTTTACCTCCTAATCAGCTAAAATAATGTATCTTCAATAATCAACCTGTTCGACGACAAAACGAAGTATACGCTAAAAGTGTAACCGGACGAACAATCGCCGTCAAACCAAAACCTTATCTGGCGAAAAACACTAATTTTTCAGAATTTCTTCAATTATCCTGCGTTTCTGGATGGCCTTTCGTCGGCGCCGTAAGAAGTACAGCACGAGAATCGAAACACCGGCCGCGGCCAGGCAGATTAGTTGCGACAAGGTCAGCGGGCCGATGTACAGATGATGATTGACATCGCCCCGCCACAGTTCGGTTGCCGCCCGTCCGAGGCCGTAGAGAGCCAGAAACCAAAGCAGCATCGTTCCAGAACCCCACCGGCGTTTCAATATCGTAAAGACGCCAAGGATACACAAGACGACGAGTATCTCATAAATCTCTACCGGGTGCAGGGGAATACCCGCCGGAGCGCCTGCGGTCCCTTCGGGAAATGTTATCGCCCAGGGCATAGAGCATTCCCGCCCGTAGCAGCAGCCGTTAAACAGGCATCCGAGCTTGGCGAAAATCCACGGGATCGGAATCGACAGAGCGACCAGATCGAGCGTCGCCCACCTGCGCTTCGACAAAACCAGCACCAATGGCACGGACAAGCATAGATAAGCCAGCAGCCCACCCCATAATCCGCCCTTCATATAATGGCTGATTGTTAGCAGCGCCCGGAGGTCAAATTGCGTATGTTGAATGTCGTACAACGCCTTGGCGCCTACAATCATCCCCAAATTATAGCATATGCTGACAGCGATCCAGACCCGGTGCCGCAAACCAAGGCGGCGGGCAAGCAGGCAGCTAATAAGATAGTGGCTTAGAATGCCCACGCTGTAAAAGATGCTGAACGTCGGAATCGTACCAATTTTCGGCCACATTTTCTGTCCTTCTCAAAAGCTATAATTCCCATTAAGATCACACAATCCGCTATGGGGCTTGAGTGAAAATAACAAACATATTCAATAAGCACAAACTTTTTTGTGCGTTCTCGGCGGTTCTGTATTACTTGTACTTGACAATACCGGCCGGGGAACTTAAACTACGTGTTTCACGTATTTTGCAGCTAAATAGGAACTGTACGCTATGTCTGAAAATGTCGTAACGCGTTTTGCGCCGTCGCCGACGGGTTATCTGCACGTCGGCGGAGCCAGGACCGCTCTATTCAACTGGCTCTGGGCACGACGGTCGGGCGGAACGTTCATTCTCCGAATCGAGGATACGGACCAGAAGCGAAACACGCCGACCGCAGCACAACAGGTCATGGACGACCTGAAATGGCTCGGAATCCAGTGGGACGAAGGCCCCGAAGCCGGCGGACCCAACGGGCCGTACCTGCAATCTCAGCGTAAGGACATCTACGATAAATATATAGAGAAACTTCTCAACGAAAAAAACGCCTATTATTGTTTCGAGACCCAAGAAGAGCTCGACGCACTTCGCAAGCGGGCCGAGGCTCAGAAGAATAGCTTTTCCTACTGTCGGCCAGAAGATTTCCCCAACGCCGAAGCTGTGGAAAAAGCCCGCGCCGAAGGCCGGCCCGTCACGGTTCGTTTCGCCGTGCCGCAGGAAAAACAAATTGTAGTGCAGGACGAGGTCCGCGGCGAGATTACATTCGCCGCCGAGGAGATTAGCGATTTTATCATTCTGAAAAGCGACGGTTTTCCGACATATAATTTCGCATGCGTAGTAGACGACCGCCTGATGAACGTCACACACATTATTCGCGGGCAGGAACACCTCAACAATACGCCGGGCCAGCAGACTTTATGGCAGGCTTTGTTTCCGGATGCCCCGCTCCCGAAATACGCGCACATGTCCGTCACGGTCAGCGATACCGGCGGCAAACTCTCCAAGCGCGAGCGGCCAAAGGCCCTTCGCAAGGCAATCAAGGCCGCGCAGGAGATTGACCTCGAAACACTCACCGCCGCAGGCAATATCAGTCGAGACGAGTTCGATTCCTTTATCAGGGGCAAAACCACGCCGGACATGCCCAACATCGACACGATGGCAAAGCATCTCGATGTAGCCCTGCCGGAAATCAATATCGTCGATTTCTTCAAGAGCGGCTACCTGCCCGAAACCATGGTGAATTTCCTCGCCCTGCTGGGCTGGAATCCCGGCGATAATCGCGAGATCATGCAGGTAGAAGAGTTGATCGGTGCCTTCGACCTATCGCGACTAACCAAATCGAACAGCCTGTTCGACCGGCAGAAACTGCTCTCTTTCAACACCGAGCACATAAAGATGGTTTCAACGGAAAAGCTCCTCGGACATCTCAAGCGCTACTTAAAAGCTATCGCCTCGCCGATGGCTTCTGCCGACGACGAGCTTCTCTCAACAATCATAAAGCTCTGCGAGGGTTCGAGAACCCTGGCTCAGATCGAGCAAAAGAGCGAATTTCTGTTTGTGGACAACGACAAGATCAAATACGACGACAAAGCGGTTCAGAAAATCCTGCTCAAGAATGATGGCCTGGCCGTTTTGGGAATTGTTCGGGAAAAGCTTGCCGCGATGGACGAGCTAGCAGAACAGGGCATTGAGGATATGCTGCGCGGGTTAGCCGAGGAAAAACAAGTCGGCTTGGGCAAAGTCGCCCAGCCGCTGCGGGTGGCAATTTGCGGAACCACAATCAGCCTGCCCATTTTCGATTCGGTCCGGCTGTTGAGTAAAGAAAATACCCTGAAAAGAATCGACAACACGCTAAAGAAATTTCAAACATAAAGATAGCGAGTGAAGATATGTCATTATTAGTCACGGGTTCGATAGGAATTGATACGATCAAGACGCCCGGCGGTGTTCGCGAGAACTGTCTCGGCGGTGCGGCCATTTACTTCAGCATGGCGGCCAGCTTTTTTTCGCCGGTCAGGTTCGTAGGCGTGATCGGTGCGGATTGCCCGTTCGATCTTGCCGAAATCTTCGCCCGCAGGAACGTCGACCTGACGGGACTGGAACTAAGACCTCAGAGCAAAACTTTCCGCTGGACCGGTTCATATCACGAAGATATGGACGACCGCACGACCGAGAAAGTGGAATTGAATGTCCTGGCCGAAGCTCCGCCGAAGGTGCCCGAAGCGTTCAAGGGCAGTGAATTTGTTTTTCTCGCCAATACGGCACCGGCTCTACAGCACGAGCTGCTCGGGCAGGTCGAAAAGCCGGCCTTCGTCGCCGTCGATACGATGGACTTGTGGATTCGGGAATATCCGGATGATTTAAAAGCCCTGCTGACAAAAATCGACTGTCTGATAATCAACGAGGACGAAGTAAGGATGTTGGCGGATCAGCATAATCTGATAAGGGCAGCGCAGAAGATCTTAGACATGGGCCCCAGCGTTGTGATTGCCAAAAAAGGCGAATCCGGCTCGATCATGTGCAACACCGATGGTGACATATTCATTCTGCCGGCCTTTCCGGCCGCCGAGGTCATAGACCCAACCGGCGCCGGCGACAGTTTCGCGGGCGGCTTCATGGGCTATCTGGCACAAACCGGCAGGACCGATTTCGAGACATTAAAAACGGCCGTCGCATACGGCACGGTGGTCGCCTCTTTTACGATTGCGGATTTCTCGCTGGACGGCTTGACCTCCACGGACAGAGCGAATATCGACAAGAGGCTGCAGGAATTACGAGAAATTACACAGTTTTAGCGTATCGAGCGTGACATGCGGTGCTTTATAGCAATAGATATCGACGAGCAAACCAGAAAAGGCCTGGCCAAATTGCAGGATGAGCTGCAGGGCAAAGCTGATATAAAGAGAAGCGACGCCAAGTGGGTGAATCCCGAGACGATACACCTGACGTTGAAGTTCCTGGGCGAAATTAAAGATGAGCAGGTTGTGGATGTCTGCAACATAACCGGAGACGTTGCGAGCCGGCATAAAAGCTTCGATCTGGACGTTGAATCGGTCGGCCATTTCGGCGGCAGAAGCGCCAGAGTTTTATGGGTCGGCACGGGACTGAACAGCGACAAGCTGCTACAATTACAGGAAGACCTCGAGCAGCAGTTGGATTTAGCCGGCTGGCCCAGGGAAAGCAGAAAATTCTCGGGCCATCTGACATTGTGCAGGATAAGAAACACAAGGGCGGGCATTAAATTAGCTCAAATGATTAGCGAATACAAGGATTTCAAGCTCGGGACTATGCCGACCGATTCGGTCTCGGTTTACCAGAGCGAGTTGACGCCCAAAGGTCCCATTTACACTGTTTTAGGAAAATACAAGTTACAATAATAAAAATATAAAACTTAAAGCGGGATACTAATCTGGAGAAAGAAAAAATGGCAAAGGCAAAAAAAGTTAAGACAGATTCAAAAGCGACCGGCAAGGGCGACGCTGTGCAGCGTGTGATCGCTCAGATCGAAAAGCAGTACGGCCAGGGCGCAATCATGCAGATGGACGAGCATCAATACGCCAGGATCGAGGGCATCGACACGGGCTCATTATCGCTCGATATAGCACTTGGCGGCAGGGGCATTCCGCGCGGCAGAGTGACCGAGCTGTTCGGGCCGGAGTCGTCCGGCAAGACAACCCTCGCACTTCACGTCATTGCCAACGCTCAGCGGACGGGTGGCGTGGCCGCGTTTATCGATGCCGAGCACGCCCTGGATACTACATGGGCAAAACGGCTCGGAGTCGATGTAAGCAGCCTGCTGGTCAGCCAGCCCGATACCGGGGAGCAGGCCCTTGACATCGTCGAGATGCTGGTCAGCTCCAATTCGGTGGACGTTATAGTCGTCGACTCCGTCGCCGCACTGACACCGAAGGCGGAAATCGAAGGCGAGATGGGCGCCAGCCACATGGGACTGCAGGCCAGGTTAATGAGCCAGGCGATGCGAAAGCTCACCGGTGTCATCAACAAGAGCAAAACCGCCCTGATCTTTATAAATCAAATCCGCATGAAAATCGGCGTGATGTTCGGAAACCCGGAAACCACGACCGGCGGAAGGGCCCTGAAATTTTACAGTTCGGTACGAATCGACCTAAGACGAATAACAACCATCAAGGACGCCAGCGGCGCCGTCGGCTCCAGGATCAGGGCAAGGGTCGTAAAGAACAAAATCGCGCCGCCTTTCCGCGACAGCGAGTTCGATATTATGTTCGACGGCGGAATCAGCTACGAGGGAGACCTGCTCGATTTGGCCGTCGACTGCGAGATCGTCGATAAAAGCGGTGCCTGGCTGAACTACGGCACGATCCGGCTCGGCCAGGGCAGAGAAAACGCCAAAAAATACCTGGCCGAAAACAAAGACCTGTGCGAAGAGATAAAAGGCAAAGTCCTTGTCGCCAAGGGCTTTGAATAATTGGTGACACTTATTCTGCAAAGTGCTGTTTGAGGTACGAAAAACCAAGTACGAGATACCAGATGAAAACTGCAAAGCAAATCAGACATGAGTTCGTCGATTTCTTCAAGGGCAAAGACCACGAAATCGTACCCAGCTCGCCCATCGTCCCCATCGGTGACGAGACCCTCCTTTTTGCCAACGCGGGGATGAACCAGTTCAAAGATATTTTCCTCGGATTGGCGCCGGCGCGGTACCCGCGGGTGGCGGACAGCCAGAAATGCCTGCGCGTAAGCGGCAAACACAACGACCTCGAGGAAGTGGGCAAGGATACCTACCACCATACGTTCTTCGAGATGCTGGGCAACTGGTCGTTCGACGATTACTTCAAGGCCGAATCCATCGAGTGGGCATGGGAGCTTTTTACAAAGGTCTGGGGCATCGATCCCGACCGTTTGTGGGCGACGGTTTTTGCCGGTGACGCAGCCGACGGCCTGCCGAAAGACGAAGAGGCGGCAAATCTATGGCCTAAAGTGACACAGATACCAGCAGAGAGAGTTCTGGCGTGCGGCAAGAAAGATAATTTCTGGGAAATGGGCGAGACCGGCCCCTGCGGGCCCTGCAGCGAAATACACATCGACCTCGGCCCGG
>CAZTDF010000160.1:8676-10820 GCA_964612465.1 uncultured Pirellulales bacterium | reverse complement strand
ATTGACAGCATTCCCGTCTGCGGGATACAATTCTCTTTCGTGTTGATTTGAAAGAAAACCCGCCGAGTTAATCGGCGGGCTAAATATTTTTTGATTGATGGGCATCGAATAAACCGCGAGATACGAATCACGAGCGTAAATACGGGGGCACCCCTTACTTATTCCGGCTTTCATTGAGGTCCTTTCGTGTCTCGCATAGGGATCTCCCAACAGATGAGTCGGGACCACCTCGTTCGGCATCAATATAGAAAATTGAAAATAGTCAATTGCAATATGGCCTGTCAACTTGGCGTGAGAAGGGCGGTAACAATACCAATAATGGCATATTCCTGCTGGCTTAAAACCGGCAAAAAGGCATGAAAGCGTGTTTTTTACGTTGTA
The DNA here is from genome assembly GCA_964612465.1 of uncultured Pirellulales bacterium. Classification (GTDB taxonomy): domain Bacteria; phylum Planctomycetota; class Phycisphaerae; order Sedimentisphaerales; family Anaerobacaceae; genus JAFGPJ01. The sequence goes on along the minus strand of CAZTDF010000160.1, from coordinate 10,439 downwards.
TAATTACTTGTTAATAAAGCATTTATCACAAGGAAAGGTAAAATAGCATTATCGCGGCACTAAAGCTGGTATATGTTTTGCACTTATTGTATGAATTGTATCGATAGATGAAGTTTAAGAACGAATAAGCCGGATACGACGGCATCGTAAGTAATGAATTAGCAAAGGATTAACGAAGAAATCTTTTATGAAGCAGACAATTAATGGAGGCAAGTAATTATGGCAGTTAAAGAATTGGCATTTGAATCTGAAGCGCGAGCGGGTCTTTTGGCCGGCGTGGAAAAGCTCGCAGCAGCCGTCAAGCCAACGTTAGGCCCTCGTGGCCGAAACGCCGTCATCGATAAGAGCTGGGGCGGCCCAACAGTAACCAAGGATGGCGTAACCGTTGCCGAGGAGATTGACCTTCTCGATAAAAACGAGAATCTCGGAGCGAAATTAGTCAAAGAAGCAGCAAGCAAAACTTCGAAAATCGCCGGCGACGGCACGACAACCGCCACGGTCCTGACAGAAGCACTGTTTAAAGAGGCCTACAAGAACCTCGCGGCAGGCGCTGATGCGATGTCGCTTAACCGCGGCATGCAGAAAGCCGCCGAAGCCGTAACCGAGAAACTGAAATCATTGGTAAAGCCAATCGACATTACCAAAGCCAAGGATATCATCAATATCGCTTCGGTGTCCGCCAATAACGACGTGGAAATCGGCAAGATTATGGCGGAAGCCTTCCAGCGGGTCGGCAAAGACGGCGTTATTACCGTCGAAGAGGGCAAGAGCTTCGAGACAACGGTAGAGTTCGTCGAAGGTATGCAGTTCGACCGCGGCTATCTTTCGCCGCATTTCGCAACCGACACCGACAATATGGTCTGCGAGCTGTCAAAGCCATTCATCCTCGTTTACGAGGAAAAAATCAGCAATGTGGCCAAGCTTGTGCCGCTGCTCGAGAAGGTCGCAAAGGTCAAGAAGCCGCTGCTGATTATTGCCGAAGATGTCGAGAGCGAAGCTTTGGCAACTCTGGTTGTCAATAAGCTCAGAGGCATCCTGGAGGTGGCAGCCGTCAAGGCTCCCGGCTACGGCGACCGCAGAAAGGCCATGCTGCAGGATATTGCGGTTCTTACAGGGGCTGACCCGATTTACAAAGACCTCGGAATCGAGATGGAGAATATCAGCATCAAACAGCTCGGTCAGGCGAAAAAGGTTACTATCGACAACGACAACACAATCATCGTCGAAGGAGCGGGCAGCCAGGAAGCCATCAAGGGCAGAATCAAACAGATCAGAGATGAAATCGAAATTACAACCAGTGATTACGACCGCGAGAAACTCCAGGAGCGGCTGGCCAAACTCACCGGCGGTGTCGCTCAGATCAATGTCGGGGCGGCAACCGAAGCGGAAATGAAAGAGAGAAAAGCCCGAATCGAAGACGCCCTGCACGCCACGAGGGCGGCGATTGAAGAGGGAATCGTGCCGGGCGGTGGTGTGGCTCTGATCCGCTGTATCGATGCCGTGAAGAAGCTGAAACTCGAAGGCGACGAGCAAACCGGTGCCGATATCCTGAGAAAGGCACTTTCGATGCCCTGTTACTGTATCGCATCCAACGCCGGGACAACTCCGAATCTCGTGGTCAATACCGTAATGGAAGGCAAAGGCGGCTTCGGCTACAATGCCAACATGGACAAATACGAGGACCTGCTGGAAGCCGGTATTCTTGATCCGGCAAAGGTTACCCGCATTGCCCTTCAAAACGCCGTGAGCATCGCCGGCCTGCT
>CAZTDF010000160.1:0-8576 GCA_964612465.1 uncultured Pirellulales bacterium | reverse complement strand
ATGAAAATCGTTTCGACGCTGTCCTAATAAAGAAAACGAGTGCTGAGAAGTTTTAGCAGTACAGAAAAACGTTAAATACAAAAAAGAGGCAAAAAATGAAAGACAAGACAATCCGTACACGCAACGGAGCCGGATCGATCTGCTGCCGAATACATTCGGCACTAATGATCGCTGCAATCTGCGTAGTGTTGATTGCGGGCTGCCGGCAGGAAGGAACCAAAACGTCTGTTCTCGGTTCAAGCGGTGGGAAAAACACGCTGAGCAAAGAAAAACGCATGGAGTGGTGGCATGAGGCCAGGTTCGGCATGTTTATCCATTGGGGTCTTTATGCAGTGCCGGCAGGCGAGTGGAAGGGCGAAAAAGTCTCCGGTATCGGTGAGTGGATTATGGAGCGGGCTAAAATCCCCGTTTCCGAATATGAACCGCTCGCCAAGCAGTTCAATCCGGTCAAGTTCGATGCCGAGCAGTGGGTAAAAATCGCTAAGAACGCGGGTATGAAGTACATTGTCATTACCAGCAAGCATCACGACGGCTTTTGCCTCTGGGATACGAAATATACCGACTATGATGTGGTCGATGCCACGCCGTTCAAGCGTGACATTCTGGGCGAACTGGCTCAGGAATGCCGCAAGCAGGGGATCAGACTTTGCTTCTATCACTCGATAATGGACTGGCACCATCCCGATGCGCAGGCGCCGTTTTATCCGGGATATAACGATACGAGCAAGTCCAATCCGAATTTTGACCGCTACATCGAGTACTACCTGAAGGGCCAGTTGAAAGAACTGGTACAGAATTACGGGCCGCTTGGAATAATGTGGTTCGACGGCGAATGGGTCAAAGACTGGACCCGGGAAAATGGCTGGGACATGTTTGATTACTGCCTTAGCCTCCAGCCTGATATTATTGTCAACAACCGCGTCGGCAACGGCCGGCAGGGAATGCGGGGTCTCAGCAAGAGCGACGAATTTGCCGGAGACTACGGGACTCCCGAACAGGAGATACCGGCGACAGGTTTGCCGGGCGTCGACTGGGAAACCTGCATGACCATGAACGATACGTGGGGATACAAGTCCTACGACAATAATTGGAAGTCACGCGAGGATTTGCTTCGCAAGCTGGTGGATATCGCCAGCAAGGGCGGCAACTTCCTGCTGAACGTAGGGCCTACGGCCGAGGGGCTTATTCCCGGCCCAAGCGTCGAGCGTCTGGCCGCCATAGGTGAATGGATGAATCTCAACAGCGAGAGCATTTACGGAACTACGGCCAGCCCGCTGGGCGAGGTCCCCTGGGGCCGATGCACTGCAAAGCCCGGCAAGCTGTATCTGCACGTTTTCGATTGGCCGGCAAACGGAAAGCTTGAAGTGTCCGGCCTTAAAAACAAGGTCAAAAAGGCTTACCTGCTGGCTGATAAGAAGCGTGCAAAACTGCCCGTGACGCGTGCAGGCAGCGAAAAGATTGTTATTACGGTGCCGAACAGGGCGACGGATCCGGTTAATACGGTTGTCGTGCTGGAAATCAAAAATAAATAATCAATAAATGGAAATGAATAGATAAGGAGTGAGTTATGAACCTTAAACCTCTGGATGATAGAATTGTAATCAAGCAGTCAGAAGCTGAAGAGAAGACCGCCGGCGGGATTATTCTGCCGGATACAGCCAAGGAAAAACCGCAGATCGGCAAGGTTGTTGCTATCGGTCCGGGCAAATTGCTCGACGACGGCAAGCGAGGCCAAATGTCGGTGAAGAAAAAGGACGAAGTGATCTACGGAAAATACATGGGTAGCGATATCGAGATCGACAGGGAAAAATATGTCATTCTCAGAGAAAGTGACATTCTCGGAATTGTCGAAAAATAAAAGATTCAGTTAGAATCGGATGCACAAAGGACAGGGCAAAACGATAATAGCCAATAATTGAAAAGAGGAAATACAAATGGCAAAACAATTAATGTTTAAGGATGCGGCACGAGCACAGCTCAAAGACGGCGTGGCGCAATTAGCTGAAGCAGTTAAGGTCACACTCGGACCGACCGGCAAAAACGTTATCCTCCAGAAAAGCTGGGGCTCCCCGAAGGTGACAAAGGACGGCGTTTCCGTCAGTAAGGAAATCGAGCTTCCCGAGCCGTTCAAGAACATGGGCGCAAAGATGGTCAATGAGGTCGCCAGCAAGACTTCCGATGTCGTCGGTGACGGTACGACGACTTCAACCGTTCTGGCAGAAGCAATCTACGCAGGCGGCTTGAGGCACGTCACTGCCGGTGCAAACCCGATGTCCATTCAGCGCGGAATCAGCAAGGCGGCGGAAGCAGCGTCAAATTTCATTCAATCGGTAAGCGTTCCCGTAAAAGGCCACGACGACATTGCAAAAGTGGCGACAATCAGTGCGAACAACGACTCCGAAGTCGGGGAAAAGCTCGCTGACGCCATGGACGCGGTCGGCAGGGAAGGCGTTATCGAGGTCGAAGAGGGCAAAGGCATGGAGACCGAATTGCTCGTCGTCGAAGGTATGCAGTTCGAGAAGGGTTATATATCCCCGTACTTTATGACCAATCCCGAAACGCTCGAAGCGGTTCTCGAAGATGCCTATATTTTGCTGCAGGAAAAGAAAATATCGAACGTCCGCGAGCTTATCCCGCTGCTTGAGAAAGTATCCCAGGTAGGCAAGCCGCTGATGATTATCGCCGAAGACGTCGAGGGCGAGGCATTGGCTGCACTTGTCATTAACCGTCTGCAGGGGATATTAAGAGTCTGCGCGGTAAAGGCTCCGGGCTTTGGCGACCGCAGGAAAGCGATGTTAGCTGATATCGGCATCTCGACCGGCGGGCAGGTCATCACAGAAGATTTGGGCATTAAGCTCGAAAAAGTCGAACTGTCGCAGTTGGGCCAGGCAAAGAAAATCGTCGTTGACAAGGAAGCGACTACAATCATCGAAGGGGCCGGCAAGAAAAAAGACGTTACCGCCCGCTGCGATCAAATCCGAAATCAGATCGAAAAGACAACCAGTGACTACGACCGCGAAAAATTGCAGGAGCGCCTGGCAAAGCTTACGGGCGGCGTTGCCGTTATTAAGGCCGGTGCCGCGACCGAAGCGGAAATGAAGGAACGCAAGGACCTGCTGGACGATGCGCTGCACGCCACGAGAGCAGCAGCCGAGCAGGGCGTTGTAGCAGGCGGCGGCGTCGTTTTCCTGCGAGCGATTGACGATGTGGAAAAAGCCAGAGCCAAGGCCAGAGGCGATGAAAAAATCGGCTTTGACATAGTTATAGAAGCTCTTAAAGCGCCCACGACTCAAATCGTTGAAAACTGCGGCGAGAAGGGCGATGTGATTGTTGCTCAACTTCTTGAAAAGGGCAGGAAAATCGGCTATGATGCAAATACCGGTCAGTTCGTCGATATGTTCAAAGCCGGAATTATCGACCCGGCAAAAGTCGCTCGAACCGCGCTGGAAATGGCCGCCTCGGTAGCAGGACTGATGCTGACAACAAATGTGTTGATTACAGAGTTGAAAGACAAGGACAAAGACGAAGAGCCGATAGCCGGATCGGTAAGATAAGACTCGTCGTGCGTATTGCGTGATGCGTATTGCGTGGAAAAACGAGGTATGGCAGGAAAAATAAGAACATACCGGGATTTGGACATCTGGAAAGCAAGCATCCAGTTGGTGAAGGATGTGTATAAGTTGACGGAGCAGTTTCCAAAACAGGAAGTTTATGGTTTGGTAAGTCAAATGAGAAGGGCAGGCGTTTCCATTCCTTCGAATGTAGCAGAAGGTTTCAGGCGATATTACAACAAGGAGTACAAGCAATTCTTGTACATATCGTTGGGAAGTTGCGCAGAATTGGAAACACAGACGACAATAGCAAGAGAACTGGCCTATATTTCCGAGGACAAGGAGACTGCGTTGCTCGAAAAATTAGACCACATTTCTCGGATGATCTCGAACTTACTAAAGAAACTTTAACCTAATACGCAATACGCGATACGCGCGACGCGATACGATATTATGGCCAAACGGGATTACTATGAAGTTTTGGGCGTAGGCAAGACGGCTTCCGCCGATGATATCAAGCGCTCTTACCGGCGTATGGCGATGAAGTATCATCCGGACAAGAATCCGAATGATAAAGAAGCCGAAGCCAAATTCAAAGAGTGCGCCGAGGCCTACGAAGTCTTGAGCGACGCCACCAAGCGCCAGCGCTACGACCAGTTCGGACACGAAGGTCTTCGCGGTTCCGGCATGCATGACTTCTCCCGGATGAACGTCGAAGATATCTTCAGCATGTTCGGCTTCGACGATTTCTTCGGCGGCATCTTCGGAGGCGGAGGCGGCAGGGGCAGACGCTCAAGCCGCCGGGCAGGACCGGCGCGCGGGTACGACCTGGAAACCGCAGTCGAGTTAACACTGAGCGACATCGCAAAAGGGGCCGAGAAAACCATTGAATTCACCCGGAAGGATTTATGCGGCGAATGCAGCGGCTCCGGCTGCGCAAAGGGCAGCAAGCCCGGCCGATGTCCGGTCTGCAAAGGGTCCGGCCAGGTCGCAAGGGGCGGCGGCTTCTTCCAGATGGTCTCCACCTGCGGACAATGCGGCGGCAGCGGGCGGATTATCACCAATCCCTGCAAGAAATGCAAAGGCACCGGCAGGGTGCCGAAGAAGAGGACCGTCAATATCAAAATCCCCGCCGGCGTTCACGAAGGACAGGGTATTCGAGTTGTAAGTGAAGGTGAGCCCGGCCGAAGCGGTGGACCGAGAGGCGATTTGTATTGCTATGTCAGGATCAAACCGCACGACTTCCTCCACCGCGACGGCAATGACCTGATCGCCGTGGTCCCCATCAGCTTTACGCAGGCCGCCCTGGGAACAACAATTAATGTGCCGAGCATCAACGGGGCCAAGGGTTTGAAAATTCCGCCCGGGACCCAGTACGGCAGCATCTTCAGGATAAAGGGCCAGGGTCTGCCGGATATTCGAACGCATCGAACAGGCGACCAGCTTGTCCAGATTACGGTCGAAACACCAGAGAGACTTAATAAGCAGCAACAGGATCTGCTGAGAGAATTCGCTAAAACCGAGAATAAACGTGTTTCTCCGAAATCCGTAGGCTTCTTCGAGAGGCTGAAAAAACATTTTGGTAATCACTGATGAAACGAAGAAAAGAAAAATCAAAGGCCGAAGATTTGCAGGACGCGGATCAACAGGAGCGTAAGACGCAGGAAAGCAAATTGGAAGATCAGCACGATACAATAGAATCTCTTCAAAAAGAGAAAGATGAGCTTTTTGCCAAGCTCCAGCGGGTCAGCGCCGACTATGCGAATTTCCAAAAGCGTGTGCCTAAACAAATCAGCGATACGATCGGCTATGAAAAGGAAAGAATAATCAAGACGCTGCTGCCGGCTCTGGATAACTTTGAGCATACGCTGCAAAGTGCACACTCGGCCGAGAATGTTGACGTGCTCGTCAAGGGCATCCGGATTATTTACGACCAGTTGCTCGACATTTTGAAATCTCACAACGTCGAGCAGATAGAGGCATTGGGCGAGATATTCGATCCAGCGATGCACCAGGCGATGACACAGCAGAGCGATCCCGACAAAGAAGAAAACATTGTGCTGGAAGAATTCCAAAAGGGATACCGACTGAACGGCCGGGTCATTCGGCCAAGCAGGGTGATTGTCAATAAATTGCCGGGAGAACAACCGGGCGATGGGCGGGAAGCTGAGCCGCCGGAGCAGCCTGAAGATGAGAATGATGCGGCTGACGGGGATGAAAGTAGAGATACGGAGTAATTGCTATGCCGACTTACGAGTATATATGTGATAATTGTCAACACCAGTTCGAGCAATTCCAGAGCATAAAAGCCAGGCCGATTCGCAAGTGCCCGAAGTGCGGTAAGCTCAGTGTGCAACGTCTAATCGGCGCCGGTGCCGGCATAATCTTCAAAGGCTCCGGATTTTATCAAACCGACTACAGAAGTGAAGGCTACAAAAAAGCCGCCGAAAGCGAGAAAAAGACCCCCAGCAAAGACACCACAAAAAAGGAAACCGAAACAAAAACCAAAGATTCAAAACCTACCGAAAAATCCAAATCCACCACAAAAGACAAGAAGAAATCGGCATAGAGTTCAAATCTTCTGATCAGCGTGAAATAAAAGTTGTACCCGCCGATTGTATCAATGCTTCTCAATTATTTTATCAGCGTTGCGATTTGTCTGAATTTGGGATGTTCGGCAGTCTTTAGCAATTCGAAAAGGGCCATCTCGGTGCAAGTGATATTTGCTCCTTCGACGGCCAACTTGTTTAGTGCGATCTGTTTGTTTTCCAGTGCCCTTGAAGAGACTGCGTCGGCTATTACTTCAACGTGAAAATCCTGCCGGAGCAAATCGACTGCTGTTTGGTAAATGCAGACGTGCGTTTCGATGCCGCACAGCAGAATTTGTTTTCGTGCCAGCTCTTTCAGCCTGGCATTGAACTGCTCGGCGCCGCAGCAACTGAAAGAAAATTTGTTTATCGGCTCAATATCGGCGAGGAGCTGTGCTATCTCGGGAACCGTCGGCCCCAGGGCATCGGGACATTGCTGGCACCATAGGATTGGAATCTCAAGGATTTTAGCGGCCCGGACGAGGATTTGAATGTTCTTAAATAAAGCTTCCCTGCCGTGCATCAACTGCGCCAGCTTGCCCTGAACGTCAACGACCGCCAGACAGCACTGTTGTATTTCAAGCATCCCTACCAATCTAATATTATCGTCAGATGAACTGTTTGCTTCTCTTGTACCTGATCCGCCGGCTTTTTAACTGTCTTTTGGTTACTGGTCAGGACCGGCTTTAACATCCGCCATTGCTGAGTCAGGCTCGAATCTCCGGCTTCGATGGCGACTCGAATTTCCTTGTCCGGCAAATTCTCGGCTATATTGTTCAAGACGGCGAAATCCCTTGCCAGCTCGATGCGCCGTTCGTAACTATCCTGGCCGGCGATCTCCGCTATTTGCTTGGTCGTCACAGCGTCAACAACCGTCTGAACGCCAAAGATTTCCGTATTAACGAATAACGTTGCAGAATCGAGTTCGGTCCATATATTATCGAGGTCGTCTAAAAGTGAATGTAGGCCTTCCCTGGTGCAATCGAGCGAATAGATACGTCGGCCCTGCCGGCGTTCGGGATTGACCGAAGCGGACAGACCTTTATCGTCAATCGCACTTTTAATGAAAGCATCGACGGCATTCAGGGCGCTTGTCTTTAGCTCAAGTCTGCCGCTGAATCCCGATGCAGCGACCGTGCGGGCTGCGCGTTTTTCCGGAGCAGTCTTGGGAGGAACAAACCTGTGAATAACTACCGATAAGACGGCTGCCAGCGTGATCATGGCGGCGGCAGCTAAAACTTTGCGAAGGAGCACATATTTCTTTCCGGCCTGTTGTTCATAAGCCGGCTGCTCCTCGCCCGGCAGTGACCTGCCGGCCAGCGAAGCTTTGACGCCCTGCAAAACACTGGCCGGTGCTTCGGCATAAGGCATGGAACCGACCAATATCCGGCATTTTTGTAGCTGTCGCAGGCGTTGTGCTATTTTCGCATCTTGATCGATGAGGCGTTCGACTTCAGCCTGCTGCTCGGCCGTTAACTCATCATCAATGTAACTATTCAGCAATTCGTCAATACGCTCATTAGAAGCGTTCGTATTCATATCAGGATTTTCTTTCATCGCAAAATGTCCTCCAAAATATCCCTCATCTTGCTTCTGGCTCGACTCAATCTGCTCCTTACGGTTCCCAACTCGATATTCAGAACTTCTGCAATCCGTGCGTAACTCATCCCTTCAATGTCCCGTAACACAATTACAGCTCTATGTGCTTCGTCCAATCCCATCAGGGTTCTGGCCGCTATTCTGTACAGCTCCTTGCTCTGTACTTCGGCCGCCGGATCGGGCGAACTGTCATCGCTAAGGAAATCTTTCAGTACCTGTTTAACCTGGCTGTCGTCTTGTTGCTGCTGCTCGGCATCGAGCGATCTAAACGCAAGCTTCGAATTCCTTTGACAGTAATTCAAAGTCAGGTTGACGGCTATTCTGAATGTCCAGGTATAAAAGCCGCTTCTGCCTTCGAACTTATTCAGATTCTCTATTACTTTGACAAACGTTTCCTGCGTTAGTTCCGCAGCATCGTCGGGATCTGCGCATATTTTCAGGATAACGTTATAGATGCGATTCTGATACTTGAGCACAAGCCGCTCCATAGCTTCAGAATCGCCATTTCGGTACTGCTCAATCAGTACGTCATCGTTAATACTAACACGCATATTAGAAACCTGCCGGCTGCGGATGTCCGGATTTGCCGCTTCCGTCACAGCTTTTCTCCTATATTAGACCAATATAAACACAAAAAGTTCCTATAGAAAGCACAGCAATAATGAAGCTATAGCCCGGCACATAATCGCAGATTTGCTCTTTTCGGTCAATCTAATTCCGAGCGGAGGGTGAATTTCATGTTGGGCAAGCGTATCCTAATCGGGCTGCGGCATAAAAATATGGAATGCAAACGGGGCCTATGCCAATCGATTCGGCATAGGCCCCGATGTTATTCAAG
>CAZTDF010000159.1:8148-10894 GCA_964612465.1 uncultured Pirellulales bacterium | reverse complement strand
ATGTATATGTCCCGAAGTAGACCGGCAGCGATTCGGCGTAAACCGTCGATAACGCGAGACATGAAATTATTGCCGCGATGAAAGCTCTGAATCTCATAAGTAAATACCTCCTTCTTGTTATTGCTTAAGAATTTCGATAACCTGCTCGGTCGTTAAATGTTTGTCCAGCCTGCCGCTGGCGGCGTTGGATGATCCGCCGCCTCTGCCGCCGACAGCTTTGTGAAGTTTCTTTAAAAGATCGTTGGAATTTATGTTTTTGGAATTTATTGCTACACTGCCGTCGCTTATTACAATGCCGGTTCCTTCGATTGTGTTAGCAATCATTGCCGCAAGCTTGCCGGCAAGTTTTGCGGAGACGGTGTCGATTTGGATGCCGACCTTTAATGAGCCGATTTCCACTACACTTGCCGACTCCACAAAACCAGGCAGCATCTGTTCCTGCAGTCGTTCCACTTCTTTATTCAAATTCTTCGCAGACTCAAGCGCCTTTCGAAATATCACAGGCAATTCAATGGTCGAACACTTAGAAAGCTGCCTTAGTTCTTTCAATATGGAAGTTTCGCTCTGTGAGAATTCCAGCGCTGTAGGCCCCGCAGCGAAAGAAACGCGAGTCCCGTTTTTCTTGTTTTCAAGATCGAATATTCTGATAATTCCGATATCACCCGTTCTTCGAACGTGGGTCCCGCAGCAGGCGGAGGCATCGTAATCGCCTATCTTTACCACGCGGATATTATCCGATTCGATTTCCTTCAGGTCGAAGCGAGTTCGAACATCGTCTTCGTTGAAAACCGTCTCGACGGGTATGTTCTCGGTGACCACTTCCATCGAATCCCGCTCGATCGCCTGGGCCGTCTCGAAGTCGATTTTCTTATCGAAATCGACTGTGCAGCTTTCGGGTCCGATGTGGACGCCGACTGTTTTTAGGCTGAACCGCCCCTCGGCAATCCCCGAGATAATATGCTGGGCGGTATGCCGTTGTGCGACGCACAATCTGTGCCGGCTGTCAACGCAGGCAATATACTTTCCATCGCTGAGCGGCTTATCGAGAGAGTGGATTATCCGGCCGTCGACAATCTCGACATTGAGAACTTCAGATTCACCTATCCTGCCTTTGTCGGGCGGCTGGCCTCCTTCATCGGGATGGAATACGATGGGTTCTATAGTGACCGTGCAGTCGCCGACAGATTTGACCTCGACTTCAATCTCATAAACATCCGGATTTGTCCAATACAATCTTTTCACAAAGGGATTATAACCGGCATACTACCTGTCGCTCAAGTACCTTCTTAGCGTAATGATTCTTGTGGAAGCTCATCCGAAAACGTTATCAACTGTTCGCGGTCTCTTTCGGAAAATGGGGCGAATAGAGCAAACGTTCTTTCCGTGTGGTCAACTTGCCGCCGGAGACGAATTGCTCGCCTCGTTCGGAAAGGTGCTCGACCATTCGTCGCCGCCATTGCAGCAGTGTGGAATTATGCGGCGATTCGCCGGCCAGGTTATGAAGCTCTCCCGGATCGTTTGTCAGGTTGAAGAGTTCTTCTCTGCCGTCATATGCGTAGTAGATGTACTTGACCTTGCCGTCGGTCAGGGCATTCCAGTGGTCTTTGTTGTAACACATCGAGTGCTCCAAGTCGATGTAAGACCGCCAATCTTTAGTATTTCCTCGTACCAGCTCCATCAGGCTTTTGCCGTCGAGATGATCCGGAATCGGTGCTCCCGCGACATCGAGGAACGTCGGTAGCACATCGCGTAATTCGGTTAGCTGAGGCAGCGTTTTGCCCCGCTGATTGTTCATGCCCATCGCTTTGGGCCATCGCAGCAGCATGGGAACATGGGCGGAGCCTTCGTAGGCGTAGGTCTTTCGCCACAGATGATGGTCGCCGAGCATGTCACCGTGGTCGCCGAAGAAGATGATTAATGTGTTGTCATACAGGGCGCGTTTTTTCAGGGCGTCGAGAATTCGGCCGATTTGCTCGTCGATGAATGTGACCGAGCCGTAGTAGCCCCGGCGTGATTTTTTGGCCTGCTGAACGCCCATGTCGCCCTGCCAGAGGCTCGGCTTCGGTGGCTCATCGTGCGGGGCGTACTGAGTCGCCCAGTCACCCATAAAGGGCTCTGGCATGTCATCTTCATTATACATATCAATGAATCTTTGCGGCGGGTCGTAAGGGCTGTGCGGCCGGGCGAAGGAAACCTTCAGCATAAAAGGTTCCGATCGCTCGTATTTCTCAATGAAGTCAACCGCTCTATCGGCCGTCCAGACTGTCGGGTGTAGCCGCTCAGGCAGGGCGTACGCCTTTGCACGATAGTCGTTCCAGCCGATGCCCGTCGCATCCGGATCCAGGTCCGGCGCCTCCTCTTTGAACCAAAGGCGGTAATCACTAACGAATCCAGGGCTCTGGACGCGACCCGATTCGTCGAGCAGTATCTTATGATAGCCGCGAAGTCTTCTCTGCGGAAACCAGTGCATCTTGCCGATGCCATACGTATAGTAACCGGCTTCCCGGAGCGCGCCGGGCAGCTCGAACGGATACTCCCCAGCGATGCGACCGTATCCGATCATGCCGTGATGCCAAGGTGAAAGTCCCGTCAGGATCGCGCTGCGTGCCGGCGTACAGCTCGGCGTGGAGCTGTACGCGTTGGAGAAAACGACGCCTTCTTTAGCGACCGAATCCAAGTTGGGCGTCTTAATCACAGGATTTCCTACACAGCCCAGACAGTCGCCCCGGTGCTGGTCGGTCATCAG
>CAZTDF010000159.1:0-8048 GCA_964612465.1 uncultured Pirellulales bacterium | reverse complement strand
GCCGACGCTGGGACTAAAAGAGTGCTTTTGAGAAAAGCCCTGCGTGTTAATTTTAATTGACGACGATGGTTCATCTCAAACTCCTGATTAGCACGATTTTCAAGCATTTTAGCGATATGCCTATAATCCTCTGTTCACATTCGCCCTAATTCCACAAGAATATCAAATCTACCTGATAGTTGCAAAGCCCGTGTTCCATATTTCCACATAATGGTCGGCTGGGATGAAGCAGAAAATCTTTACTAAAATTGTTGTTATTTATAACAAGTTATACTAAAATACAGGCAACGCGGCCGAGTTGAAGGGAATCTTATGGCCTTGTCCTCAGATGACATCAAAACAGTAAGACAGTTTGCTGACAAGCTGGAAAAATGGGCGGAGAATTTGTCTTACGGTGTTTCCCCTTCCGAAAATTTATGGGTGGAACTTACTCTTGCATTATATCCGCAGGATGTACATGATATCGCTTCCTGGCTGGCCGGTATTTCCAAGCCGGATCAAAAGGCCCGGATAAAGTTCGAAGAGCTATCCCAATTGGTCCAGGAAATTGACGCCTGGCGTAACCAGGGAGTTTACCCGGAAGATTTGGGCGAGTTTTGTGCACGTATAAATCGGCTAATGAAGATTACCCGGAATATCATTTCTATTTTACGAGAGATATCCGGCCTGGAAGAATCAGAGCCGCCGGAGACTAAAACTGTTCCGGTGGAAAAATCGAACGCCCCTGAAACACCAGAAACAAATCCGGCTTCACCGGCGGCCAATTGCGCATCCGCCATGGCGCCACCACAGGAAGCGCTGATGGCATACAAACTTCACTACGAAAAGGGATTGACTATACAGCAAGTCGCCAAAAGGATGACCGCCGAGCTAAAGCTCGATAAAGCTCTCAGGCAATGGCAAATATCACGCTGGATAAAGCAGGTGGAAAACCAGAATATAGACACGCGCATCCCCATTCGTTCGGTTGCTCCGAGAGCATCCGGGGCTCCGGCGCGATCTGCCAGGAAGATACCGCCTCACAAACCGACGCTACGAAAACATAGCCGGCCACACTGAGATTCGGGAAATAAAAATTGTCCGGGGAGTAAAATATGGGTAGCACTATAGCTAAAAAATCGATTTATCTTTTGATAATCCTTCTGGCGAGTGTCACTTCCGCCGAGTCCGGTGACTTCGAGCGGGTGAAGTACAACAATCCCGGCCTGGTTGTGGATTTGGGCGTGGGGCTTTGGGCGTGGCCGCTGCCGATGGATTATGACGGCGACGGGGACTACGACATGGTCGTTTGCTGTCCCGATAAGCCGTACAACGGAACGTATTTCTTCGAAAATACCTCTGGCAATATCAAGATGCCGGTATTCAAGCCTGCTGTTAAGGTCGGCACGGGACACAGAAATATCCGGCCGAGTTATGTCGAAGGTGATATCCGCCTGCTGCTTCCGGGCAGGGAAATCATAGGTTTTCGTGAGCTGGAGAATCAGTTCAAAAAGACCCGGGCAATATATTTTTCAAGCAACGTCCATAGCCCAAAAAAAGGCGTCCGCGCCAACCAGTGGCAGTATTGTGATTATGAAGGGGACGGCGATCTTGACCTTATCGTCGGTGTCGGTGACTGGAGCGACTACGGCTGGGACAATGCCTTCGACAAGCAGGGCCGGTGGACGCGAGGCCCCCTGCACGGATACGTGTACCTGACCCGCAACACGGGCGCCGCCGGGGACCCGCAGTACGGCAGGGCGGAGAAAATATCGGCCGCCGGAAAAACGGTGGATGTCTATGGTATGCCTTCTCCGAACTTTGCCGATTTCGACGGCGATGGCGACCTGGATCTGATATGCGGCGAGTTCGTCGATAAATTCACATGGTTTGAAAACACCGGAATGCGTGCTCGTCCAAAGTATGCCGCGGGCCGGCATCTGACATACAGGGGCAAACCGCTCAAGATGGACCTTTGTATGATCGTGCCGGTAGCGCTGGACTGGGACAAGGACGGTGACGTCGATCTGGTTGTGGGCCAGGAGGATGGACGCGTTGCTTTGGTGGAAAATACGGGCAAGGTGATTGACGGCATGCCGCAGTTTTTGCCGCCGCAGTTTTTTCGACAACAGGCCGATATGCTCAAGTTCGGCGCACTTGTCACGCCCTGCAGCTTCGACTGGGACAATGACGGGGACGAAGATCTTATCTGCGGCAACACCGCAGGCTATATCGGATTTGTCGAGAACCTCGACGGCGGCAATCCGCCGAGATGGGCCGCCCCTGTATATCTCAAGGCCGGCGGCGAGATCATCCGGATTATGGCCGGGCCCAACGGCTCTATCCAGGGACCCTGCGAAGCCAAGTGGGGCTATACGACGCTAAACGTCGCCGATTGGAACCACGATGGCCTACCCGATATTCTTGTCAACTCCATCTGGGGAAAAGTCCTCTGGTACGAGAACATCGGAGCCCGGCAAAAACCTATACTCACGGCGGCGCAACCTATAGAAGTTGAGTGGCCGGGCAGCCCTCCCAAGCCGGCATGGAACTGGTGGGAGCCGGAAGGCAAAATTCTCGCTACCCAGTGGCGAACCACGCCGGTCGTTATCGATTACGACGGCGATGGACTGAACGATTTGGTTATGCTGGATCATGAGGGATATCTGGCCCTGTTTAAGCGTGCCAAAAGAAATGAGCAATTAATTTTATTGCCGGGCGAGCGAATATTTACGAGTAAAATGGGCGGCCTGCTGAGAATGAACGACGGCTCGGCGGGCAAAAGCGGCAGGCGCAAGTTCTGTTTCGCGGACTGGGACCTCGACGGGCGATTGGACCTGATGGTTAACAGTCGAAACATCAATTTCTTTCGGAACGTCTCGACGGAAAATAATACGCATATTTTCAGCGATCAGGGAATGGTCGCCGATAGAATCCTGGCAGGCCACACAACCAGCCCGACCATCGTGGACTTCAATAAAGACGGTATTCCCGACCTGCTGGTTGGAGCGGAAGATGGTTTCTTTTATTATCTGACGAATCCGCATTCCAAATAACGAAGGAACGAAGGCTGACTTACTTCCATTTACACTTGCGAACTTCCAGGCGATGTTTGCCGTGACAGTCTGTACAGACCATCTTTTCGATATTCGCGAAGAGAGGTTTGTGCTGCTCGGTATCGATTTTGTCTTTGGCGTGACAGCCCATACAAAACGGATTGATTTTTGGCCGGGGATACATAATCTCCGGTGCCGTACCATTGCCGCCGGAAGCCCAGGATTCGTCGGCAATGTGCTCGTCGGACTCGCCGTGACAGCCTGCGCAGCCAATATCGGCCCGGGCATGGATAACAGCAATATCATCCTGCATGTAGTTTATGTGACAGACGAAGCAGCGACTGTTGTCGGCTTGTGGGCCGTCCGACTGACCGGCGCCCGGCTCATCGTCCAGCAACAACAAAGGTTCATCATCGAGCAGTAAGGGGGCTTCACTTTCCCCGGCAGGTTTCACGGCGGATTCGCCGCCGGCCTGTGGTTTTTGTACAATTTCTGACTGCTCACAACCAACTCCAACAATGCAAATTGCCGCGAGAATAAAGACCGGCAGATAGTATTTCATAGAAGCTTTCCTATATGTGCACCCTGATACCAAAGCACGTTTCGATTATACGTACTGCCAGTTCTTAAGCCACTGATAGTTCTTCGGAAGTTTCGCCAGGGCCTGCCTGTTGGCGTTGTCCAACTCGGCAGTTTCTTTCACATCAAGTTCTCGCCGTTCCATCACGGCCTTTGCTACGTTATCGACGTATTCGACGCTGTTCATTCCGGGAATCGGAATGACGGTATTGCTGTGCAAAATGTAGCGGATCGCCAGACGCGCCCGCTGGAAGTTCGTCTTGCGGTCTTTCGTAAAAAGTGAACCTGCGGCGAAAGGTTTGATGCCGAAAGCCCCAACGTCCTGCTTCTTGAGGGCCTCGAAGACGCTGTCCGTCTGGGCCCTCTTACTCATGGTCGTAAAGGGGAAACAGACACAATCGATTTGCGGGAAATACTCGATCATAAACTTGATCCAGCGGCGGTCATGCGTGGAGAATCCGATGAACCGTGCCTTACCCTGCTTTTTCGCAGTCTCAAGCGCCTCGACCATCTCACACGAGGTATTGAACGTGTGTCTGCCACCCGGCTCATAGCAGGTGATACGCCAAAAATCGGTGTAATCCTCTCCAGAGGCTTGTAGCACTTCGTCCAGGCTTTCCATCAACTTCTTGGCGGTGCGGTAGTCGGGATTACGCGTCTCCCGACCGCAGTGGGACAACGCCAGATACATCTTATCGCGGCGTCCTTTCAGGGCTTTGGCATCACGTACTACCTCGCCTTTGGTGCAGGAATCGATGTAATTGATGCCAATGTCGATAGCTCGGCTTACGATTTCATTGCGTTGCTTTTGATCACTCCGGGAGTGCCCGCCGAGACAGACGGCTGAAACCATCAAATTCGTTTTTCCCTGCCGGCGGTATTCCATGTTCGGATTGTAATTCAAAATTTTGGATGTGTCGAACGTATTGGCAGAAGCGGCGTTAGCACCGAAGCCCACAGCCACACCGGCGGCAACCATTGCGCCGTCGCGCATAAACTTCCGCCGGGTTACTTTCTTATCTTCCATCGAATATCTCCTTTCGAAATCACTGTAGGGTGGGCACTGCCCACCAGCCACGTTACGGTGTGCGGTGCACACCCTACCTGCAAAAGCTTAATCATTTTTAGGTTTCGGTAAGGGGCGATCGCTCTGTAACTTGAACAGAGCCATAACCTCCTCATCCGAAAGAACTCGGTCATAGATGCGAACATCGTCGATAAGGCCTTCGAATCCCCGGCCTATCCTGACATCCAGGTCGCTGCCCGTATCGATCGGCCAAAGATCCAGAAGGCCAATGTCATGTATCTCAGCTATAGTTCCGTCCTTATAGAGCACAACATCATCATGAAGATTCGGCAGCTCGGCTTCTTTGACCACTACCGCCACATGATGCCACTTATCATCATCGACGGGCTCATTCATATAATAGTACCCGCCATTGGGCTTGATGCCGATGCGCCCCCTGATGAAGCAAAAGATAAACATTTTGCCGAAGTCATCTTCGCCCCAGGATATGATCTCTCCGCCGTCACTTTCGGTTTTGATCCATGCCGATACGGTCCGTGCCCGAGTGCCGGTAACGCCTTTGTATTTGGTAATCTCGACGTGCCCATTGTCGTCGAACTTCAGCGCTTTGCCCGTCCGGCCCTGAACCGAACTTTTATCAAATGACAAGTCTTCCATTAGTGTACCGTTCCGGCGATGTCCGGATGAATCGGGAGTGGTCTTGCCCGATGCCTCGTCAAACTTCCACCAACAGGCAAGGTTAGGATCGGTATCAAGCGTTTTTGGCTTGTTCTTGTCCGCCGCCGCAGCCTCTGTCCGGGCTGCTACGGAAAAGCTGATGACCAAGCCAAACAACAGAACAACAAGCAATAAACGAAGCATTTTCTTATCCATGACACTTCTCCAAATCTGAACTTAAACAATTTCACAAGCCTAATCTGAGACATGGCTCAATCAAAATAATATATTTAACCGTCGGACACAATTATTCATTTCACTAATCAACATTATTTTGGCCGCTTGCCTCATCTATTTAACTATTTCGTTCAAACGATCCCACTCATCAAGATATTTCTTCAAATGCACTTTGCCATTTTCGATTTCCGAAAGAATCAGCTCTCGTACCAACTGCTGCTCGACTTCGTATTCGGCGCTTGTGAAGTGCCCGCCGAAATGCGCCACCCTCAGCCACACCAGGTACGTGGTCAAAGCGTCAAATTCATTGTATGCCACGATCTCATCCAATTTGCCGTCCAGCCACAGAAACGCTACCTCTTCTCCGTCAACATCCAATTTGCCCGGTATGCCCGACAACGTTGCAATTTCATTCAACGAAGGCGTAGCTTTGCCCCAGCCTCCGATGATATCTTTTATATCAATGCTCGCTTCGCTGTTTCGACTATCGAAATAGTCATCTCCCTCCCACGGTTTTTTTGGGCGACGGCAGAACTCCACGGCCTGAATGCCTAAGACTACGGACCTTTGAATGAATGCCTTCAGGTCCGCCGAAGCGGAATTAAAACCGACCAACTGCGGCTTATATTGCCCGACCTTGTCCAGAAACGTGCCGACGACATTTTTTTCTGAGACCTGTTCGGGATCATCCAAATCCCGAGGCAGAGAAAGCAAATGCAATTTCGCCTTTCTGCCCGACTCGAATCTGTCCACCGCCGCAACGGAAACTATCCGGCAGACCACCGTCTTTAAATACGGCGTAGGATCTTCCTCCGTGGCCCCTCCTTCTTTCCACATGCGCTTAAAAATATCCAGGTCCGGCGTGTTATCAGGCAAATCATACAAAAGTTTCCCGGCAGCCGGATCCGGTATCCATTCCGCGTCGAACGCCCAAACTCTGTCTTTCACAGTCTTGAACATAATCTTTATCCTTTAATTCAGCCGTCATCAGCGATTCTTGCTCTTACCTTCCGGCAGCAGCTCCAGCACCGCAAACACCGGGCAGTGATCCGAGGCAACTTTCTCATCTATCACCCTTACCTCCACTACCTTCCATCGGCCCTTCGGTTTGTACATGATGTAGTCGATTTTTCTTGCCGGCTTGACGGAAGGATATGTCGGCTTCGGATCATCCCGGGCGGCATAAGACCATTGCCGGCGAAGAAGATTGATTGGATCGCTGCCGGGAGCCGCGTTCAGATCACCGGCCAAAATGATCGGAAGGTCATAATTCTCGTACAACTCCATGATACGTTTTGCCTGCATCATCCTGTTGCTCTGGTCCCGCTGATGATCCAGGTGCGTACCTGTAAAAGCCATTTTCATTCCGCCCGGCAGTTCTATATGTACTTCCAGAGCGGCCCGCGGCTCAGCTTTAGCGCTGTGAGGCAGCGGATTATTCTTCGTATCGAGAATGGGATAGCGTGAAAGAACGGCTTCACCGTAGCCGCCGCCGTCGTAATCCATGGCTTTACCGAACAGGCCCTGCATGCCGGTACGCCGGCTTAATTCGGCTGTCAAATCGAGCCCTTTGGTACGCCCCGTCTTATTGTCGACTTCCTGAAGCGCGACCAGGTCGGGTTCGAGCGAGTTTATTATCCCGGCAACGGCATCCAGATTCGAACCTCCGTTCGCGTCTTCGCCGTGGTAGATATTGTAAGTTAAAACCGCAACCCTTGCCGGCGATTCGATTTTACCGCCGGCACAACCCCCGGCACAAACGCCGACAACCAGGATGATCAGCAGGACTCTTAATCCAATCGAAGAAGTCTTCATACTAATCTCATCCACCAGAAAATGCTGACAAAACAGCACTATTGCTAAACCTTTTCCGGCACGGGACACACGAACGGTTTGCGGTACTCGCGGTGCAGTATCTTATTGGCCGCGGCGCTATTTGTGAACACTTCCTTATCCGGGTCGAACTGCAGCAGCGGGCCCATCGACATCGGGTACTTGTCCAAATCGACGCCGTTATCTTTAAAATGCCGGACCGTCCGATTCAGCGTCTCGATATTGTCGTCCCGGCTCTTGACCTTTTCCAGCACGGCTTTGGCCTGCCCGACGGAGACTTTGTTCTTTTCGCCAAGATAATAGCTGATATTGGCCAGGTGCGCAAGAGCCGCCGAGAGATGGCCCTGGAGAGCATCGGAATTGAGGTCTTCTGCTTTCCGGCTGCGAACGGCCTTAACGAAATTGTCGAAATGGTCGCCGCCGCCTTTAAATTCCCTGACCAGCTTGCCCTTGAGATCGTACACCATGCAATGCGTGTAGGACCTCTGGGCCAGAAAGCCTTCGGTCCCGTAGAAGATCACGCCGATCCTGTTGCCCTTCGTGCTGTTGAACATTTTATTGATCTGGTCGTCCGCCGAGTTATCGACCGAAAGTCCCCGCGTCTCGAATACCATGCACTTATCGCCGTAATCATAGATGGCGATCTCGGTGTTGGCCGTGTCACCGGCATCGACGTAATC
>CAZTDF010000158.1:9192-10902 GCA_964612465.1 uncultured Pirellulales bacterium | reverse complement strand
CTTTTAAGTACGACTATATCGGTTTGTTCTTCGCCAGCTATATAGACAAGCCCGAGTCGCTGGATATTCACTTTTTGGGCCGCCCCGCCGACGAGAAGGATGCAGAGCCCCGGTGGATTCGCGGCGTGACGCCTGAGCACGGAAAATTGCCGACCCATCTGGCCGTCGATGACAATCGCAATTTCGCCCACGATCCGAATTTCCCGCTCACACTCGTCTTCAATAAATCGAATTATCGCTACACCGAGCCGTGGTATTACGGCGTAAGTCACGGCATGGCCCTCGTGCTTATGTTCCGGTCGGGTGACAACGTCAGATTCAGCCAATCTCCTTCGGGTGGCGGCAGCGGGAATCCGGCCTGGGATTTCCAGTGGTTCGTGCCGCAATATAAAGTCGGGCAGCGCTATCGCTTTGTCATGCGGGCAATGTACCTGCCGCTCGAATCACGGCAGCAGATTATCCGGGAAACCGCTCGACACCGTACCGCTCTACAACAGCAATGAACGAATACTCAACTTAACAATAGTCATACCAATTGTATTTAATATGTATGCTAGTATTGATGGGATTTTGCCATGCAACAGTAATCTGCTTTTTACCAAGATACCTGGATCGAATAAAAACTGGATTCCCGCCTTCGCGGGAATGACAGTGTAGCGCAAGAATTAATTCCTGGAAGAAAGGGCACGATGAAACAAGCGATTAGCTCGGCAATGATAAACGGAATCAAAGGATGGAGTCTTTCTTTGCTTTTCGGCATATTATTAAACTACACGGTTCAGGGGCAGAATGCAGTAAAAGATTGATTCACCTGAAACTTTTCTTCCCGCAAATTGAACGGAAGATATAAGCTAAAACTCTTTCAACTTCCTTTAGCCATATACGAACCTTTTATTTGCAAACTCGTATGGAAAAAAGCGTTACGTTCGTCGCCGATAATGGAACTTAATTATAGTTCTCGCCGAGTAGTTTCCCAAGGAAGGGAGCGATAGATTAGTAAAGCCCATTTAACAGGAAAAAATGCACTTTACGGAATTGGGGAACAGCAGAATGAAAACTGTGTGGAATATACCCTATCCCACGCTTGACCATTTGAGAAGTATCCGTACCGCAGTCGAATCGATCCTTGGACTAATCAGGGATATCGTAAAGGGCGTTTATTTGGGGATAATTCAAGTTCTCACAAGGCTGGCTTACGTCGAGAGAGAAATACCCTCTTCAATCAGTCTTTGGGCAAGGCTCGATGTTATACCGCGAGCTAAACACCTTGAGCGTCACAGGCTCTCATTGGGAAAAAATACACTGATCGAAAGCTTGTGTGTGGTCTGTACCTGGCATGGTAATGTTATCTTGAAAGATGGCGCCAGCATCGGTATCGGCAGTATAGTAATGGGGCCGGTACTGATAGGAGAAAACTCGGCGTGCAGCCAAAACTGCTTTATCAGCGGGCAATCCCATCTTTATGAAGATGTCTCGAAAAACTTCCTTCGACAAGGCGTAAAAACCGAGCAGGTGGTCATTGGAAAAAATGTTTGGATCGGCGCCAACTCCGTAGTACTCCCCGGAGCAAAAATAGGAGACAACTCAGTTATAGGCGCAGGCTCTACAATCATTGAAGATGTCCCTGCCTACAGCGTGGTAGCCGGAAATCCGGCGAAGATTATAAAACAGTATGATTTTAAAACAAAGCAGTGGAAGCGAGTCTGAACC
>CAZTDF010000158.1:0-9092 GCA_964612465.1 uncultured Pirellulales bacterium | reverse complement strand
TTCGAACCGGTTGATTGTGCTATCTCGTCGGGCGAAGCCGTGCGCCCGAGCCTGTAGGAAATATTTCCCATGTGACATAAAGCAGTCGAAAGATACCCATCAAGAATATCGGCGTTAAGGTCGCTGACCTTCCGGCTGCGCACCGCCTTGATAAAATTGGCATGGTGACTGCCGCCGCCGCTTACTTTGAACTGTTTGAGTTTCTTATCGTCGTAGTCGTAGGCCCAGCCGCCCGCGAAGTAGCCGCCCTCGCATTCGATTACCGTATCGGCGCGGGTCCGGCGATAAGTTAGATCCATGGCCGAATCACCCTTCTTACACGGCAGGTTGCGCATCTCGAAAATAATCGGCGCCGGCTCGTAGTCATAGAACGCCACCTGGGTGTTGGGAGTCTGCCTGTCGTCGTCCCAGAGGAATTCTCCGCCGAAACTCATCGCTCTCGGGGCTATCGAGTCATAGCCGAGAGCCCAGCGGCAGACGTCGAGGAAATGTATGCCGTTATTGCCGAGGTCGCCATTGCCGTACAGCCATTGCCAGTGCCAGTCGTAATGCAGATTCTTTCGCATCAGCGGCCGCATCGTGGCCGGGCCGGTCCATAGGTCGTAATCCACACCCTCTGGAATCGGCTCCGGACCGTTGACTTTGCCGATGGGTCCGCGCGGGCTGAAGTAGTAACAGCGGGCGCGAAGTATCTTGCCAAGATTGCCCTGCCGGATATATTCAATCGCTTCGGCAAGGCCCTCGTCGGAGCGGCGTTGAGTGCCGGCCTGCACGATCCGGTTGTATTTTCGTGCCGCGGCGACCATCTTGCGGCCTTCCCATATATTGTGCGAGACCGGCTTTTCGACGTAAACGTCCTTGCCGGCCTGGCACGCCCAGATCGTTACCAGCGAATGCCAGTGATTCGGCGTGGCGGTAATAATCGCGTCGATATTCTTGTCTTGAAGCAGCTTTCGAACGTCGACGTAGGTATCGACCTTTTCGTTGCGCTGCTTGAATTTCGCGACCTCGCGATCGATAAGATTCCGATCGGCATCGCAAAGAGCCACCACCCGCACGCCGGGAATGTTTCCGAACCACTTGATATGATTGCTGCCCTGGCTGCGAAAACCCACCACGGCCACGCGAATATCATTATTGGCACCGAGCACGCGGGAATAAGGCGCGAGCGCTGCTGCGGCACCACCTACCAGGGAACCCTTCAAAAATGTGCGGCGTGTAAGAGGCTTCATAATCGTTCTCCATATTTTTGCGATTTCTAATCGGCGACTCAATCAAAGCACAAGATGTAACGCTTCTAATTCTATCCCGAAAAAGCAAATGTTCTCCCGGCCTTTTTAAATTTCCGACCGGCACAATATCCGGTTTACGCAGAATTCATGGATCACCTTATAATGACAATAAGTTAAACAGATTTGATTGCCTTATACGTTAACTCATAAAATTCCGTGCGTCCCGAATTAATTTCAAATTATTTCAAGAGATACTTCTCAAGAAGCTCTTTACCGCGTTTGATCTGATCCCGACCGCTCGACTCAATACCATACCAGCCCCTGTAGCCGGAATCCCGGCAGAGCTTTATCATCTTCGCTGTCAATTGCTCCTCAGGCTGGTTTCTGTATGACAACCCGCCGGCGTACGGGAGCATCTTTCTGAGATATTCATAGTTGTCGAATTCTCTGCTGGGACTTCTCCAGTCGGGGTACGAGCCGAAATACGGATTATCAACCTTCTTGAATAGCGAGACCATCCAATCGGCATCGTTCGAAAATCCGCCGTGGTTCTCAATCAACACTCGTACCCCGGCAGCCGCGGCGTACTCCAGCAGACGATTATAGCAGTCGGTCGCCCACTCGAGTGCCTGATCCTTCGGAGCATCCTTCGGGCCGCGGCAATTGGTCCTGATGGAATGGCAGCCAAGGAACTTCGCTATATCCACCCACTTACGGTGGTTTATGGCGGTCTGGATCCGTACAGCCTTACTCGGATCGCATGTCTCTCCTTCGTCATCCACCATTATGAGTATCATCGTGACGTCGTACTTCTCAGCATTGCTTCGCAGACGCTGCAGGTAGGAGTAGGTCGGCAACTCAAACAGAGTGCTGACAAATTCAATTCCATTAATGTCAAAATCCTCCCTGGCAATTTTCGGAAAATCCAGGTTCTTCCACTTGCCATCTCGAATTTCCTGAACCAGGGCCCATTGAGCGATAGAAATATCGTCTTTCTTTGTACCGGCTGCGGCATTACCTTCCGCATCTTTTGCAAGTAGTAAGCTGCCAAGACCAGTTCCAGCCGCAATTGACCCGGCCAGGAATTCTCTTCGATTTATCCCTTTCATGGCTATCCTTTCTTTATTTTCAGAATTAATTTTTTCGGTTCCGGCAAGCCATAGTATGGCAAAGTCACATTGTTGCAGTGCTGCTACAGCTCCCAACCCTTACGGTATTTTCGGGTCAAATACTTGTTTGCTTCCGGCAGGTTGGTTATTTTCATAGTCTCGGAGTCATAATCCACTTTTTGCCCAGCCCTCAGGGCTACAGCTCCGAGATTGATGGTCTCCGTGACCGGACCTGCAAACAAAAAACTGCCGGGTGATTCGGTCTTGTTCTTGATGGAATTTGTCCATGTGTTCGATCTTCGTCGCCGGCTGTCTTGAGGAACTTCTTTTTCCCCGGCGTAAGCCTGCATCTTCTTTTCCGGGATGATCCGGGGTTCATTGCCGTGAAAAGTGGCCAGGATCTTGCCTTTGTCACCCACAAACATCATTCCTTCGCTTTCGAACGACTTGTTGTCCGCCTCGAGTTCTTCCGGTGGGAAGGGCTTCATGCCCCCGTCGTACCAGATGAGATCGAAAGCCGGCAAAACTTTTTGTTTTGGGAACTTGAACCGAATCATGCAGGAGTAGGGGAAAGCCACGTTATTGTTCACCGACCGACTCACTTGATCGACGATTTTCCGCGTAGTCGTTCCATAGGCCTCGGCGCTGATTGCCGGGGTCTCTATACCAAGAGTCCGGAACAATGGAAACAGGCTGTAATGTCCCATGTCCGCGATACTGCCTCCGCCGAAATCGTACCAGCCGCGAAAGACGTTATGGGTGTAGTTCAGGTGATACGGACGATGCGGCACGGGCCCCAGCCACAGGTCCCAGTTGAATCCATTCGGTATCGGCTGTGTCTCCGTGGGGTTGGATGTCCACTGGGGCCAGACGGGTCTGTGCGACCAGTTATGAATTTCTTTGAGTGTGCCGATTACGCCGTCTTTGATCCATTTGAGCGTTAGTTTGTTCCCGGGCCTGTCGCTCCAGGCCAGAAGATGCGTTATGACTTTTTTCCGGCGGGCCGTTTCTATTGTCAGCCTTCCTTCCGATATTCTGTTGGCAATCGGCTTGTGGGTGATGACATGCTTTCCCTTATTCATGGCGGCAATGGCTACCGTGGCATGATGATGGTCCGGCGTCATAATTTTTATGGCGTCCAGATCTTTTTCCTGTTCGAGCAAGTCACGAAAATCCTCATAAGAATTACACCCTTTATATGTTCCCGAAGGTGAGTTCTTGGCGTAATACTTTTCAACGTATTCTTTGCCAATGTCGCGCCCGCCGGGAATGCCTTCGATTCCCGCGCCCCAGTTCGAGTCGCCCAGCGTCCTTCGGATGCCGTCGCGGATGCCGTTCGACGACCAGTCGATGTAATTAGTCGTGAATTTATTCGGGTCACATACGGCCACTATCTGCACATCCCGGTTTTCCAGCATGCCGGGCATTTCGCGAAGACCCTGCGTGCCGCACCCGATATTTGCTACGGTCACCTTTTCACTCGGAGCAACATAACCGGCGCCACCCAACACATGCCGGGGAACCACTGCGAAAGCGATTGAAGAAGCAGCGGCAGAGCCCAGTAATTGCCGGCGGCTAATGTTTTTGTTTGATTTCATATTAAATCAGTGCCTCCAAAAAATTCCGTCCTTATTTAATCTGAGAAAAACCACCAGCAATGATACCATAGCAGCAAAGGGTTGGTCAAGATAAGCATTCTCAAAGTGCGGTAAAGTTTACAAAAGCAAGTATAGATTTCTATGTTGTTTTGTCCGACCTGAGACCAGGCTGTGCTGTAGATAGAATTAGTCAACACATCTCGAAGTCCACATGTACGAATGCGAAATATCGATCTGGAGGCCATCAGTATGATAAATCATATTTCCATGCACTTCTATTGATCCTCCCCTGTTTTACTAACCGGCCTCGATATCTTAACATCTAAAATCTTGCCGGGATTATCTGTCCATTGGTTCTTGCTGTAATCATACGGAATCGCTACTAATCGATCAGAAATGATTCGAATGACTGTCACCTCGGTCCAGGCCGAATTCACCGATGGAAGCTGCACAAAATTAATGTCTCGATAAGATTTTACCTGTGCCTTGTGATAATGGCCGCCCAGCACCATAATCACATTCGCATCTTTCAAAGCGTCCACGAATGCATCCCGGTTGGTCATCGCATCTAAACATAGATGCGTTGCTACCACGATTGGTGTTCCCTTCGGAACGGAGACCAGCTTTTCCGGCACAAGATCGGGCGAATAATGCCGGTGCAGGTTTTTCCTGATAAAATCCAGCGCTTCGGTCGTTATGTCCTGTGCCGGATTTCCCAGACTCTCATCGTATGCCGAAAATGGACAGACAAAATGAACGCCGCCCTGATCGAACGTATAGCACAAATCGCCATAGCGTCTTTTGAACCACTCTTTCATAATAGGAGGTGCGCCTTCCACGCCGTCAGCGCCAGCCTCGTCATGATTGCCCAATATTTCATAGCTGGGATATCTCAATCGTCTCGTGAGCAGGTCTTCGTACGTCTTTTTCGCCTGATGCGTGGGCCAGTGGGTAATGTCCCCGCAATTAAATACGAACGACGGTGTATCGACAGCGCCGCCGATATTCTTCGGATACGCTTTGCCCGGCAGCGAATTCATCGCGTCAACGGCAGGCCACAGCTTGCTGCCGTCGCCGTTGACCGGTATATGGGTATCCGACCAGCCAAAAAAGGTTAACGATTCTTCCGCCGGCTGTTTATCCTTTCCGTCTTTCTCTTCGCCGAACAGCCTTTTGGGCAGTGCCATAGATATTGCCCCGATGCCTAAAAACTGCATCATATTTCGCCTTGTAAATTTAATACTCATGAAGGTCTCCTTCTCGTTACTTTTTCATTAGTGTACCCAAAGCACAGCGGGTACACGACGGATGTTTTTATTGCTCTGTTGGTTTCCATATCGGTACTTTGTATTGTATTATATCTGTAATGTCTATTACGATTACTCATCCCTCTCAATGATACCGATACAGTTTAATGTGCTGGATACCAAAACTGCCGGACGGGATCCTGAGATGTCTGCCCTGGTGGCTCTGGTCGCCGTTCATCCAGCGACCGGGTACCCATTGGCCGTCGACATATCGACCTTCCTGTATATTGGCGATCCCGGCTATCGAATCACCCAGCGAAATCGGAGAGAACGTCACGATGATACCAGTGCCGGCTATTATGTATTCATCCGGGCCGGTAGAAATAAAAATACCCCCGGCACGCGGCCACTGGCCGGACTGGCCCGCGCCGGACGACCAGCTCCATGTATAATCATGAGAAACTTTCAGCGTGTAGTCGCCCAGCTCCACTTGTTGTCTCTGTTTATCCTTATCCAGCAGCGCTGCCGCCATTGTCCCTTTGCCCTGATTTTTCAGAATGACAGGCGCCAATTGCGAAAGTACATCATAGGCTTTTGCAAGTGGATCGTTGCCGGCATCGCTTATCGATTCAATCGAAAACGGACAAAAACCGATTGCGTCGTGCTGCCCAATTGCGTAGAACACATTTGCCGCCGCTTGCGCTTCTCTTCTCGCTTCGGGTATGAACAGGGGATTGCCCGACCGGTCGTATTTCCGGCACCATTCGGCGAAGTTCTGGAAGTAAATGTCCGGCGAGAAAAAATCTATGAGCGGCCCGCCGGCCCGCCAGATGTCCATAAGATGCGGCAGCGGTCCTGCGCTAGGGTATTGGCCGGGCTTATAGTTCGGGCGAATCAGTGCCGCGTTCACAAACATCGGCAGCGGATACTCGGTCTTGCCGGCCTCAACGATGCGGTTCGTATATTGAGCATAATGCCACGCCATAAAGATTTCGTCCGTTCCCAGTCCCTCGCCGAAGATCTCTTCCCATGTTCCTGATGTCCTGGAGCCGGCATCAGCCCACACCTTGCGGAACTCCGGTATCAGTGTTTCCTTATGCCCAATAAGGTATTCCATCAACTCTTTTGGCACCGGCCTATTAAAAAGATCATTCGCTGCATCGCTATAATCCCGTGCTTGCGGTATCATTCCCATCTCGTTCTCGACCTGAACCATGATGACCGTATGTTTTTTGCCGTCCACCTGGTGAATATGCCGCATCAGCGCTGTAAATGCGCGGGCGTCCGCTTCAAGGTTTTCTTCGCTGAACAGCGTGAGAATCTCCATGCCCCGGCCTTCTTTGTCCTGCGCGCGTCCAAATCTCTGCTGGTTCGTCTTTACCCAAACGGGGGCGTAGCACGACATGCTGTTCTTGAAGCTTGCGAACCACAGCAAAACAAGACGGAAGTTGTAACTTCTTGCGTCCTGTATGAGGCCGTCCACGAGCGTGAAATCGAAGCTGCCCTCCCGGGGTTCTATGAGATCCCAATAAACGGGGGCGAGAACAGTGTTGAGATGCAGCTTGACAAGCTTAGGCCATTGGGATTTCATGTAATCGAGGTTAGAGGTACTTGAGTTTCCCGTTTCCCCTCCCAGGATCAAAAACGGATCATCGCCCACGATGAGTTGTGTGGCGGTTCCCTGTTTACGCAGATGAGGAATCCGTGCGCACTCGGAAGGAATCGCCCAAAAAGTCATTGTAGAAATAATAATACTAATTGTGACAATGGATCTTTTGGAAAAATCGATGCTTAACATGGACTTTATCTCCTTTCTCAATTTGAGGGAGGTTATTGTCAGAAATCTTTCATTGAAAGGCTGATTCGTTTTTTGACAAGGTCTATATCGAGAACTTTAACTTTGACCTTCTGCTGCACCTTAACAATGTCTGCCGGGTCCTTTACGAAATGGCGTGACAAGTTGCTGATGTGCACGAGGCCGTCCTGATGAACGCCGATATCCACAAACGCGCCGAAGTTGGTGACATTGGTGACGATTCCGGGCAGTTTCATGCCGGCCTTGAGGTCCTCGATTTTATTGACACCATCGGCGAAGCTGAAAATCTCGAACTGTTTGCGCGGGTCCCTGCCGGGCTTTGCCAGCTCCTGCATAATGTCGTTCAGCGTCGGCAGCCCCACGGTGTCGGTGACATAATCCTGCAGGCGGACTTTCATCCGGAGCTGTGCATCTTTCATCATCTCGGCGATCGAGCAGCCGGCGTCGGCGGCCATTGCATCGACGACGTGATAGCTCTCGGGATGCACGGCACTCGAATCGAGCGGGTTGACAGCGTCCCGTATCCTCAGGAAACCCGCCGCCTGCTCGAAGGCCTTCGCTCCGAGGCGGTGAACTTTTTTAAGCTGCTGCCGGGATTTGAAAGGCCCGTTTTCGTTTCTGTAGTCGATAATATTCTGAGCAAGCTGCGGGCCGAGGCCGGAAACGTATGTCAATAATTGCCTGCTGGCCGTGTTGACTTCGACGCCGACGCTGTTGACGCAACTGACCACGACGTCGTCAAGGCCGTGCTTGAGCAGTGACTGGTCCACATCGTGCTGATACTGGCCGACGCCGATCGACTTCGGATCGATCTTTACCAGCTCGGCGAGAGGATCCATGAGCCTTCGCCCGATGGAGACCGAGCCGCGGACCGTCACGTCCTGATCGGGGAACTCTTCGCGGGCCGCCGGCGATGCCGAATAAATCGAGGCGCCGCTCTCGTTGACCATAATCACGGGAATGTCCCTGGCAAACTTGATATTCCTGATGAAAGCTTCGGTCTCCCGGCTCGCCGTGCCGTTACCAATGGCGATTGCTTCGATGTCAAATTTCTCGCACAAAGAAGCAGTTTTCGCCGCATCCGATGCTGCCAGTTTCCCGCTCTGATGCGGAAAAATCACGTCGGAATGTTTCAACTGGCCCTGCCGGTCGAGGCAGACCACCTTGCATCCCGTGCGAAAGCCCGGGTCGATTGCCAGCACGTTTTTCTGCCCCAGCGCGGGGGCAAGCAAAAGTTGCCGAAGATTCTCAGCGAAAACCCTTATCGCTTCGGCGTCGGCCCTGAGTTTCGTCGCGGCGAGAATCTCCGTCTCCATCGATGGTGACAACAGCCTTTTATAGCTGTCGGTGACAGCTTCTTTTACCTGTGCCGAACAGGCCGATTGTCCCTTGACGAACAACCTTTCGAGTATCTGCAGTGCCTGTTCTTCGGGAGCCGTTACCTGCAATCTCAGAAAACCTTCCCTCGCTCCTCTCCGCATCGCCAGAATTCTGTGCGACGGCGCCCTGGCGACCGGCTCATGCCAATCAAAGTAGTCCTCGTATTTACGCCCCTCTTCTTCTTTGTCCTTCAAGACCTTCGTCTGGAACAGGCCTTTCCCGGAAAACAGCTCACGAATTCTTGCTCTTGCTGTTTGCTCTTCGCTGACCCACTCGGCGATGATGTCTCTCGCTCCGGCAAGAGCGTCCTCGGCGGACTCTACCGCCTTGTCCGGATCGATAAAAGCCTCCGCCTGGGCCGCGGGATCGATGGCGGGGTCCTGGGCGAAAATCATTTCGGCCAGAGGCTCCAGCCCTTTCTCCCGGGCGATTGTTGCTCGCGTTCGCCGCTTCGGCCGATACGGCAGGTAGATATCTTCCAGCACGGCCATGGTCTCGGCCTGCATGATTTTTTCTTTAAGCTCATCCGTAAGCAGCTCGCGTTCTTCGAGCGATTTGATTATGGCCTCGCGCCTGTCGTCCAGCTCTTTTAACTGATTCAGCCTGTCACGAATGGAGGTGACGGCCACCTCGTCCAGACTGCCCGTGACTTCCTTGCGATACCGGGCGATAAACGGTATCGTGGCTCCGCCTTCGAGCAGCTCTGCCGT
>CAZTDF010000157.1:6566-10914 GCA_964612465.1 uncultured Pirellulales bacterium | reverse complement strand
AAAAACGAAAAGTTTTTCTTGACCGTAGGCGGCCTTTCATGAATAGGGTGTGCACTCCGTACGGAGTCCCTATGACTGCACACCATCATCGCTATTTCGGGCCGACGGGAAATGATATGGTAACTATTTTCGTAGATGGCAGCATGGGCGAAGGAGGGGGGCAGATACTTCGGACGAGCCTGGCCCTGGCCTGCATTACCGGCAGGAATCTGCACATTGAAAACATCCGCGCTGCCCGCCGTAAGCCCGGTTTGGCTAAGCAGCATTTGAGCTGTGTCCGGGCCGCATGTGAAATCTGCGACGGACAATGCAAGGGAGCGGCTATAGGCTCGCAGGTCCTGGACTTTCAGCCCGGCGCCATCCGGGGTGGGGATTATTCTTTCGATATCGGTTCAGCAGGCTCGGCGACGCTTGTTATTCAGACCATCCTGCCGGCATTATTTTTAGCAGAGAGGCCATCGACCGTCACCGTAACTGGCGGAACTCATAATCCCTGGGCACCGCCGTTCGACTTTCTCGACGAAACCTTCCTTCCTGCGATTAGGACCGCTGGTTTTGATGCTGATTGTAAACTGGAGAAGCACGGCTTCTTTCCCGCCGGCGGAGGGAAAATCGCCCTCAACATCCGGCCCCGGCAAGAAAGACCGAACCAATCGATAGACTTCTTCGAGCCGGCTGAAAATGTTCATATCCACGCCCGGATTTACACGGCAAAACTTCCCGCCCATATCGCCCAACGTCAAAAGAAACTATTGCTTCAAAGCAAGCTGGAATTTAAGAATATAGAGCACATTGAAGTAACAGATTCCGACGGCCCCGGCAATTGTATCATGATTCGGTTGGTGACAGCCTCGGGTGGCAGCCTCAAAGCCGAAGGCTTTGGGGATGGAAATCAGCGAACTATCATCTTTACCGCATTCGGGCAGAAAAGCAAACCATCGGAAAAAGTAGTAGGCGAAGTTGTAAGTCTGGCGGAAGATTTCCTGCCAAGCGGAGCAGCGATCGACAGATTCTCAGCCGACCAGCTCCTGATCTACATGGCCATCTCAAAGTCAGGTTCTTTCACAACAAACGAACTATCAACTCACCTGACAACAAACATAGAAACAATAAAGAAATTCCTGCCGGTAGAATTTAAAACAGAACATGAAGGCGGGTTTTGCAGGATTTCCTGTACGCCAGCATGAGAAGGCTGTTACTTTTAAGCCGAAAATTGAGCTACTCTTTCGTTCCTGATTTATTGAGAAGCTCAACTATATCCTTATGCCCCCGACGAGCTGCCTCATCCGCAGGGCTCCGGCCGGTGTTGTCTATTAGCGTGACATCCGCTCCATTGGCCAGGAGAAGTTCTACGATTTCCTTGTGGCCCTTAAGGGCTGCGCTATGCAAAGGAGTATCGCCATCATTGTCCCGGACGTTAACGTCGGCACCATTTTTCAATAGGAGCGTTATTATGTTCTTGTGCCCTGCGGCAACAGCATATTGCAAAGGCGATATCCCAGATCGGTTCTTCGCTTCAACATCAATATTATTTCCAAGAAGTAATTCTACCATATCTGTATTACCTTGCTTGACCGCGCTATGTAATAATGTGTCGCCCATCTCATCCGTTACATTGATGTTGGCACCATGGGCAATAAGAAATTCGGCGAGTTTCTTATCGCCCTCTAAAATCGCCTTGTACAAAGGAGTTTCGCCGTGATAGCCCCTGATGTCAACATTGGCACCATTTCTCAAAAGCAGTTCTGCAATTTCAATATCTCCTTTATCAAGGGCTATCAAGAAAGGATCCATGTATCTAAAGCTTACCTTTGAAGTAACATCGGTACCGTTTGCAATGAGTCGTTCTACAAGATCCTTTAAATTGTTACAAACTGCGAAATGTAATATATGCTCTTTCCCAATTTTTGAAACATCGACATCAGCTCCATTGACGAGAAGATACTTAGCCACATCTATATTATTTCTATGCAATTTTATTGAATCGACGAGCGGTGTGTCCCCGCTCGTTGTTTTAGTGTTAATATCGGCACCGTGATCTAAAAGTAATTTTACCATATCAATATCACCTTCAGTCGCTGCGTAGTGTAAAGCAGTACGTCCATGTTTGTCTTTAGCTTCAATATCTACTCCAGCACTAATCAGAAGTTCGACAAGCTCTATCATTTTTTTCTGACCGTTGTCGCTCGTTGAATACGACCAACGCTCGAAGGCGTAAAGTAATGGTGAAAGACCATCTTTATTTTTTGCATTAAGATCGGCACCTTGGGTTATTAGTATTTCTATTATGTTCTTGTTGCCTCGATCCACTGCATTATGTAGTGGCGTCTTGCCTTCTTTGTTCTTTGAGTTTACATTGGTACCTTTAGCAATAAGTAATTCGACGACCCCCGAAGGGCCTCTGCGAGCCGCCTCGTGTAAAGGTTTCTCACCTAAATAATTCTCTGCATTGATGTCAGCACCGTGTTCTAATAGTAGTTCCACCACTACCGTATCTGTTCTTACGGCACAGTGTAACGGCATATCGTCATAATGGTCCTTTGCGTTGACGTCCGCGCCGTTGGCGATAAGCAGTTCCACGAGTTCTTTCTGTCCCTTTCTGATTGCGTAGAACAATGGTGTTTCGTCATATTTGCCTGCCTTAACATTCACATCGGCGCCGTTTTTCACGATTAGTTCTAATATATCTTTATTACCGGCAGGTATAGCCAGCGACAGCGGTGTCCAGCCGTCTTTGTCTTTTGCATTGACGTCGGCGCCTTTGGAGATAAGCAGTTCCACGGCCTGTTTATGACCCTTATGGGCGGCCCAGTGTAGAGGCGTCCATGTGTCATTATCCCTGGAATTGACATCGGCGCCGCCTGAGAGCAGAGATTCGAGCCGCTGGACGTCCCCAGTTTTGGCGGCCCAGTGCAGCGGCGTTGTAATCGCAGCCGGCTTCTTCCTGCATCCGGCAGGAAAAAGCACTAACGCCAAAAACAAACAGAATAATCTATTTATCCCCACTTTCAGTCCCTCAAATAGGCACATTTTCTCAAGACCCACACATATATAAGGCACAAAAGACGACGAACGTAACATTTTTTAAGACTGGCGTGGATTGCTGCTTCGCTGTCCCTGGTAAAATCTTAAGCCGCATCAAGGAAAAGACTTGCCATATTGTAAGGTAGCGTGTAAAGTTCTGCAAACGATAATTCCTGGAAGAGCAACTGTTAAGAAAGGTGGCCAAAAGGCCTCAAAGGGCGAATTCTTTGACAGCGCTGTAAGGTTTCCAGTGGAGAGCCAAAAAACAGATGCAGACAGAACTTAAGTTCCGAACCTTGATCGACGTCTTCAACGAGTCCCTTGCCGAAACCAAGTTCCTGGACAAGAAATGCCTCGAAATTATCAGGGCCGATCGCGAGGAATCTCTTACCTTCAAGCAGTTGAAAGCCGGGTCGCGGGATTTTGCCGTATGGCTTATTCAGGTCCAGGGCATCCGGATCGGAGATAAAATCGCGATACTTGGTAAGAACCGTGCCGACTGGGACGTTGCCCTGTGGGGTGTGATTCTTGCCGGGGCGATTCCGGTGCTGATCGACCCGGAAAGACCGGTTGAGGGCGTGATAAACCACCTGAGACATACGGACAGCCGGCTGATTGT
The DNA here is from genome assembly GCA_964612465.1 of uncultured Pirellulales bacterium. GTDB lineage: Bacteria > Planctomycetota > Phycisphaerae > Sedimentisphaerales > Anaerobacaceae > JAFGPJ01. Next base: position 7,271 of record CAZTDF010000157.1, on the reverse strand, counting down.
TATGGCCGACGACTATCAGGATGCCGAATCCCGGCAGGAATTGAAGGATTTCGCCACCGACAGCGGCATGGTTTTCATCGAAATGACCGTCCATGAAAAAACCGATCTCAGCAATAACGAAATAGATGAGCTATTGAACAAAATCCCCGCCGGGGTAGATATCGACGATACCGCAGTGATTTTGTGCACGTCCGGCACGACGGGCGACCCGCGAGAAGTCGAGCTAACACACTGTAATCTGAGCGCCAATCTCCTCGGCTCCGTAATGAAGGTAAAAATTAGTCACAAAGATACGCTCGGACATATCCTGCCGCCGCATCATTCGTTCGGCCTGACGGTCGGCAAGCTGCTGTCTTTGAGTGTCGGTGCTACCAATGTTTACATCAACAAGTACCGCCAGATGGCCGAACTCATAAGGGACAAAGAAATCACAATCTTTGTGGCTGTGCCCGCTCTTTATACGATGCTCGCGAAGAATTTCGAAGAGAGCCTTGCTAAAGAGAAAAAGAAAAAGCCGTATGTCAAACTACTCGACCGTCACATACCTAAACTTGTCGGAAAAAGAATTATTGAGAAGCTCGGCTGGAGCAAAATTCGATTTTTTCTCTCAGGCTCTGCTCCAATGCCGGAGTGGGTACTGGATGTGTTCTGGCGAAGAGGAATGCTGCTGTACGAAGGCTACGGCACGACGGAAAATTCGCCCGT
>CAZTDF010000157.1:1553-6466 GCA_964612465.1 uncultured Pirellulales bacterium | reverse complement strand
TACGTGATTGTGCTGCCAGGCGGCAAAAATATCAGCCCCGAGCACGTCGAATCGGCGCTTTCAGAGGCAAAATTCGTCGGTGAAATATTGGTAATCCCCGGTTTCCGGAAGGACTCGACCGGTATCGAACAGGAAACCGTCAGGGCCCTTGTCCGGCCGGCCTGGGAAGCAATAGAGGCCCATGCAAATCATTCATCCGACGATCTGGTGGATAAGCCGCAGCTCCTTAAGAACCTCATTTGGCGGAACATTAATGAATGTCAGCAGAACAGCCGGCAGCTTTCCAGCTTCGAGAAAATCTCGTCGCAGCATCTTGAAATCAGAATCGAGGAATTTCAAAAAACCTCGACCGGAAAGATCAGGCGGGAAGTCTATATGAAGGTATGAAAAGAGTAATTAAATTGTGTGCCGGGCAAAGGAAATATCAATCGCTCGGCACTGTACTTTATACGTGTTTGTTGAAAATACATTTACATAATGCCTGAAAAGGAGGATTACGAAATGTTGGAACATCAAAAAACTTCAATCGCCGGCAGGAACTCCGGACGGATTAATCGTCGCCGGTTCATGGCCGGTGCCGGTGCGGCCGCTCTGTCGTTTACAATTGTCAAGCCCCAACTGGTTCGCGGAGCTGAAGCCAACTCGAAAGTTAACCTGGGCCTGATAGGCTGCGGTGGCAGGGGGACATGGATCGCCGAACTGTTCAAGCAGCACGGCGGATACAATGTCACGGCCGTGGCGGATTATTTCCAGGACAGAATCGACAGCGCCGGCGAAAAGCTGGGCGTACCGGCGGCAAATCGTTTTCCCGGCCTGTTTGGCTATAAAAAGCTGCTGGAGAAAGTGGACGCGGTAGCTATCGAGAGCCCCCCGTATTTTCATCCCGAGCAGGCCGCCGCAGCGGTCGAGGCCGGCTGCCACACTTATGTCGCCAAGCCAATCGCCGTGGACGTTCCCGGATGTCACAGTATCGGCGAGAGCGGCAAAAGAGCTGCGAGAAACAAACGCTGCTTCCTCATTGACTTCCAGACGCGAGCCGACCCGTTCTACATCGAGGCACTCAAACGTCTGCGCGATGGGGCACTGGGCGAGTTCGTTTTCGGCGAGGCGATCTACCATGCAACCTGCCCGTTCGGGCGGATGTACGATACATGGCGAAAGGACCCGGAGAATTCCGAGGTCCGCCTGCGGGCGTGGGGACTGGACCGCGTGATTTCCGGCGACATAATTACCGAACAGAACATTCACACGCTGGATGTGATGAACTGGATCATGGACGAAGAGCCGGTTTCCGCCGTCGGGGTGGGCGGCAGGACGGTTCGCCCGGTGGGGACCTGCAACGACCACTTCGCGCTGCTCTTCGAATATCCCAATAAAATCGGTATTACGTTCAGTTCGAGACAGATAGAAGGTCACGGCACGCAGCCCGAGGGCATTCGGAACCGGATGTTCGGCTCCAAGGGCGTGCTGGAAACCGAATACGGCGGACAGGTACTCATTCGCGGCGAGAACTTCTATCGCGGCGGCAAAAGCCCCGGCATATACAAGGACGGTGCAGTCGCCAACATCGCCATGTTCCATAAGAGCATCGTCGAAGGCAATTACGCCAATCCGACTGTCGAGCCGAGCGTTCGCAGCAACCTGATTACAATCCTCGGCCGGACTGCAGCATATACGGGCGAGAAAGTAATGTGGAAGAGCCTTGTCAAAAGCACGGAGAAACTTGACGCTAACCTTAAAGGCCTGAAATCGTAAGTGAATCGGGGCAATGCCCTCACGGTTATCTCTTGGAGATATAGAAATGAAACGTATACACATAACTCGCCGCCAGATGATGGTGGGGGCCGCTCGCGCCGCCGCCGGCCTCGCAGTGACATGTTCCTGTGCTCCTTCGATCAAGCGAGAGCAAACAAAAGCTCCCACCGGATTTAAGCTGGGCGTTTGTGACTGGACGATAGGGAAGACCGCCGACCCGGGCTCGTTCGAAATCGCCAAACGGATAGGACTGGACGGCGTGCAGGTGGATTTCGGCAGGGGGGATAATCGCCTGCCGTTGTTCGACGAAGAATTGCAGCAGAATATTCTCGACGAAGCCCGAAAGCAGAAAATGGAAATCGCCTCGCTGGCAATGGGCGTGCTTAACAGCGTCCCGTATAAAAGCGATCCGCGTGCCGAGCGATGGGTACGGCAGGGCATCAGTGTCGCCGAGGCAATGGGAGCCAAAGTGATTCTGCTGGCCTTTTTCGGCGAAGGTGACCTGCAAAACGACGAGCAGGGCGTTAACACGGTTGTCCAGCGTCTCAGGCAAATCGCTCCCAGAGCGGAAATGGTCGGCGTCACGCTCGGTATCGAATCGTGGCTCAGTGCCGAGCAGCACATCGATATTATCGAAAGGGTCGGCTCGCGCGCCGTCAAGGTGTACTACGACGTAGGCAACTCGCATAAAGCAGGCTACGATATCTATAAGGAAATCCGCCGGCTCGGCCCGCTCATCTGCCAGTTTCACGCCAAGGACTACGACAACCTGTACGGCAAAGGTTCGATCGACTTCAAAGAAGTCCGCCTGGCGATGGACGATATCGGTTATCGCGGCTGGCTCGTCATGGAAGGCACGAAGATGCCGCTGGGCCTTGAGGAAAGCTGCCGCTACGACGCTGAATACCTGCGGGGCATCTTCCCGAAAAAAGTATAGCACCACAGGACAGGCAAAATCCGGCTGTGAGCGAGGGACTGCTTCGGGATTGAGTCTGTGTTTTGTCATTCCTGCGCGAGCGGGAATATGAATGGCTGAATCACTCGAAAACATAGAAAGGACCGGATATGAAATCGCGTTACTATCGTACATTTTTAGCCTTACTGGTTCTCGCAGCGGCCCAGTTTGCCTCGGGCACGCCGCTGGACGATTATGTCGCAAAACCCGATGATAGCTACACATACAGTATCGTCAAAACCGTTTCCGGCATTGGTTATACCGCTTATATTCTGGATATGACCTCGCAGTCCTGGCGCAGCAAGGACGAGGTCGACCGCCCGCTCTGGAAACACTGGCTGACAATCGTCAGACCCGCCAATGCCACCGGCAATAAAGCGCTGCTGTGGATTAACGGAGGCAGCAATAAACGCTCGGCGCCCGAATCGGCCGACAAAATGCTGATCGGTATCGCCCTTGGATCCGGCTCTGTCGTTGCCGATCTGAAAATGGTGCCGAACCAGCCGTTGATGTTCCCAGATGGAGGAAGGCCCCGCTCGGAAGACGGCATAATCGCTTACACCTTCAGCAAGTGTGTTGCTACCGGCGACAAGAGTTGGCCGTTGCTTTTGCCGATGGTAAAAAGTGCCGTCCGCGCGATGGATACGATTCAGAGCCATCTTAAATCGCTCGATTCCGACCCGCTCGATATCAAGCAGTTCGTGGTCTCCGGCGGCTCGAAGCGGGGCTGGACGACCTGGCTGACCGCCGCGGTCGATAAACGGGTGGTCGCAATTGCCCCGGCCGTCATTGACGTACTGAACATGGACGAGCAGATGAAGCACCATTTTGCCGCTTACGGTTTCCATTCCGACGCTATCGCCGATTACGGCGAAATGAAGGTTTTCGAGCAACTCGACACGCCGGAAGGCCAGGAGCTGATTAAAATCGTCGATCCCTACGAGTACCGCGACCGCTACGCCCGGATTCCCAAGTGCCTGATTAATTCGAGCGGCGACCAGTTCTTCCTGCCGGACTCGGCACAGTTTTACTTCCACGACCTGCCCGGCGAGAAATACCTGCGATACGTCCCGAATACCGACCACGGCCTCGGCGGCTCGGATGCTCACATGAGTCTGTTGGTGTTCTTCCAGTCTATTTTGAAAAACGCGCCCCGGCCAAAATTCTCCTGGTCGGTTAAGGACGACGGCTCGATCGAGGTCAGCACGACCACGGCCCCTAATGATGTCAAACTCTGGCAGGCCACAAATCCCAAAGCGAGGGATTTCCGGCTTGAAATCATCGGCCCGGTTTGGAAAAGCTCGGACCTTGCCGCGGCCAGTCCCGGCAAGTATGTAGCAAAGGTCCCCAAGCCGGACGAGGGCTGGACGGCATTTTTCGTCGAGCTGACGTTCGACAGCGGCGGCCCGATTCCATACAAATTCACTACCGAAGTCCACGTCGTGCCGGATACATTGCCGTTCGCCGATAAGCTCTGATCCAACGGCGACGGCAGGAATCCGTGGGAATTCGCCAGCGCCGAGATCGGCCATGAAATCCTCAAGCTCCAGACCGAACGGATGGCAAAAATCCTCCGACAGGCCCTTGGGGAAATGGGTAAATAAGCTGGCAGAAGGAATGCTTGCTGTATTTACCCGCACTGCCCATTGCCCCATTCGGCTTGCTTAGGATTTCCCATCGAAGGCTGGCGATTGGCTTTGAATTGGCTTTGTTTTTTCCATGCCCGCAGGCCGGTTTATTGTCATAATTCCCTTTCAAATAAACATTTACGCCGATTTGCCCGCTCGCAAATTGGGTTTGTTTTTTCAAATTGGTATTCAAGAACCCCCAGAGTAAATCTGGGGGCTAAATATAATTGGCTTTGAATTGGCTTTGTTTTTTCGCCGCCCGAAAGCGTAAAAATCCTCATAATCCCTTTCTATATAGATACTTAAGCTCATTTTACCATTTCGCAAATTGGGTTTGTTTTTTCAAATTAATCACGATTTTTCGTTGTTTTCTACTCTTTTTCACCTGTTTTTTTCATTATTTTGGCTTTTTTTCTTCGATATTTCTCAATTCTACATTCTCAATTCCACTTACGACATACCACATACGAAATACGATATACGTATTTGTTATACATTATACGAATCTAAACGCCAAAGGGCGGGGGAATTCGAAAAAAATCTCCGTGACACGGCGTCCTTTGTGCGTTCTGCGT
>CAZTDF010000157.1:0-1453 GCA_964612465.1 uncultured Pirellulales bacterium | reverse complement strand
GAAATATCCCAATTTGGAATATTCCAGGAAGGGATACACAATAGTTCTTAATAAATTATGGCAGATGACGACATACTTGAAAGAATAGGCTTGAAAATCACGATTATTCGTGAGAGGCGGGGGCTCACACAGGAAAAACTCGCCGAATTAGCAGGTCTTCACAGAGCCTATATCGGCCAAATCGAACGTGGTGAGAAAAACATCGGCTTGAGGAACCTTGAGAAAATTGCAAAGTCATTAGATGTTAATATTCGAGTTTTAGTAGACACTTCCTAAATTGATAGTTAGACTTAGTCTTGCTAAATCATTGAATAATCTCAAAGCGTTTTCCGGAGGCCGAGACTATGAAACAGTACGAAGCTGTCATAAAAGTCATGGAGGAAAATGGTGGTTACGCTACACTCGGATACTTATATCAAAATGTTCTCAAAGTGCCTGGATGCGAATGGAAAACCAAGACTCCTTTTGCCAGCATGAGACGTATCGTACAAGATGACAGGTTCTTCTTTAAGATCAAGCCCGGCTTGTGGGCGCTCAAAAGTCATCGAAATTTACTTCCAGATGAAATGCTGGCCAAGAAAGCAAAATCTGCTCGACAAGTCGATTTTACGCACTCTTATTATCAGGGGCTTCTGGTTCAACTTGGGAATTTACAGGCCTATGAGACGTTTATACCATCACAGGATAAGAATAAAGTGTTTCTCGGTAAGGAACGCCTCGGCAATCTCGCATCGCGCACCGATATGTACTCGTTCACTTATGATAATATCAAGAGTAGGGCACAAACAATCGATGTTGTTTGGTTCAACATTAGAAAATTGCCAGCCTCTCTTTTCGAGGTCGAGCACTCGACAGATATGAAGAACTCACTTGTTAAATTCGTCGAATTGCAAGACTTCAGAACAGACATGATAATTGTTGCCGATAAGAGCCGAAAGAAACAATATGACCAGACAATCCTGTTGAATGCGTTCAAGCCTATTAAGGATTATGTGTGCTTTTGGAGCTATCAACAACTATCTCAATTGCACTCAAAAAGTTTCGAGCTGAAAACAATCCAGGATACTATGCGAGATGCTGGGCAGGGGCAACCTAACTGACGCTTAAAAATACTTTTCCTCTTTTAAAGATTGCTACCTTTAGGTAGTTGATCGATTCCCCTTTCTGATCAACGATCCTGACAAAAAGTATGGGCACAGTGCTTCGTTGCAGTGCTCCAGAGAGTCGGGATTCGTGTCGGGCATAACAAAATCAAAATTCTCATATAAAGAAGTAGGGCCTCTCTTCTGGGAGCCGGAGTATACAACAGTCTGGTCGTTCCCTCAGCGTGGGGCCTGGGCCACTCATAATCCGAAGTATCGTGGGAATTTTGCGCCTCAGATAGTGCGGAATATTATCGAGATGTACAGCGTCAAGGGCGATACGATTCTCGACCCGATGGTCGGGGCGGGAA
>CAZTDF010000156.1:0-11004 GCA_964612465.1 uncultured Pirellulales bacterium | reverse complement strand
TAAGTTAAATAGAATAGGAGTTTTTGAATGTCGAGAGTATGTTATTTTACGGGTAAACGAACGGTAGCCGGCAGGAGTATATCCAGGCGTGGTAAAGCGAAGTATCTTGGCGGTGTTGGTAAGAAAGTGACCGGCATCACGAAAAGGAAGTTTAAGCCGAATATACAAAAGGTCCGGGCCATCGTTGACGGCAAGGTTTGCAGGATCAAGGTCTCAGCCAAGGCGATCCGGATGGGACTGGTTGAAAAACCGCCCAAACGTAATTACAAACCCGCCGAGAAGGCGACCGGCTGACAATATTGTTTTCCAATATGTGATATCAAAGCGGGGCGGGTTTTGCCTCGCTTTTTATTTAGGCGGAGAAACACACAGTGGCAGAAAAAATCGACGAACCGCAGGTAAGGAAGGTTGCTAAATTAGCCCGGCTGGAGCTGACCGAAGCGGAAATTGCAGAATTTACCGGCCAGCTCAGCGCGATCCTTGACTACGTGGAAAAAATGAACGAGCTGGATACCGACGAAATTGAGCCGCTGGCACATTGTTTGCCGATCAGCAACGTTTTCCGGCGGGACTGCGTGAAAGAATCGCTCGGAACCGAAAAAACACTGGCCAACGCGCCGCAGCGGGATGCCGGATTTTTCAAAGTGCCGAAAATACTCGATGACAGCTCCGGCGCCTGAGAGCTGTCGAAACCTAATTGGGAGGTATTGAACAATGAAGGCGGCTTATCTGTTATGCTTTGTATTTGCAGCATCATTTCTGATTGGTTGTACGCAGACGGAGAAAAGTGAGATGAAATTCGATTTGCTCGAACGGGGCGGCCAGCATTCCAGGACGTTTGAAAAGACGGTAACCAAAACTCTTAGCAGCAATTATCTGCTGTTTCTGCCGGAAACCTACGGCCAGGAGCAAAAAAGCTGGCCGATGATTCTATTTCTGCACGGTGCCGGCGAACGAGGCAGCGACATAGAAAAAGTAAAGGTACACGGCCCGCCCAAGATCGTCCAGACGCGGAAGGATTTCCCGTTCATTGTTGTCTCTCCGCAGTGTCCCGAGGGTGATTGGTGGACCACGAAAACTGAAGTGTTGATCAATCTGCTCGATGATATTGCAGCACGATACGATGTGGATACCGAGAGAATATATCTGACGGGGCTGAGTATGGGCGGGTACGGCTCGTGGGCTCTGGCTTCGGAGAATCCCGACCGGTTTGCAGCCGTGGTGCCTATTTGCGGCGGCGGCAATCGCATCATGTCCATTATGCTTAAAGATATGCCGATCTGGGCGTTCCACGGGGCGAAAGACAGCGTTGTCCCGGTCGAAGAATCAGAAGAATTAGTCAAAGCAATAAACGCCCGCGGCGGAAATGCGAAGCTGACCATTTATCCCGATGCGAACCATGATTCCTGGACCGAAACATACAATAATCAGGAAGTTTATGACTGGCTTCTCGAACACCGACGGGTAGGCCGGAAGAAATAGCAGGTGACTTTTCGTAATGGAAAACCTTAGTGCAAAGCAGCTTCGTGATAAGATTGCAGTCGGTCAGGCCAGCAGCCTCGATGCGACCAAGGCTGTTTTCGAGCGGATTCGCAAATTCGAGCCGACGATAGGCGCCTATATCAGCACGTTTGAAGATGAGGCTCTGAAAACCGCGGCGGATGTCGATCGGCGAGTCGCTGCCGGCGAGCCGGTCGGGCAGTTGGCGGGCGTGCCGATAGCGATTAAAGATAATATGTGCACCACGTTCGGGGCGACGACCTGCGCTTCGAAAATACTGGAGAACTTCCACGCTCCATACAACGCGACAGCGGTGGAAAAGCTACTGGCTGCCGACGCGGTCATCATCGGCAAAGCGAATATGGATGAGTTTGCAATGGGTTCGAGCACGGAGAACTCGGGCTTAAAGCAGACGGTCAATCCGTGGGATACCAGCCGGGTTCCCGGTGGAAGCAGCGGGGGACCTGCAGCGGCAGTGGCGGGGCGGCTGTGTTTTGCCGCGCTTGGTTCCGACACCGGCGGCTCGATTCGCCAGCCGGCGAGTTTCTGCGGGGTGGTGGGCCTGAAGCCGACATACGGCCGGGTCTCACGCTACGGACTTGTAGCATACGGTTCCAGCCTGGACCAGATCGGGCCAATTACACAGAACGTCGCCGATACGGCGTTAATGATGAATGTCATCGCCGGCCACGACCCGGCCGACAGCACCAGTATTGACGAGACAACAGCGCCTGTCTGTGATTACCTGGAAAAGCTCGATGAGCCTATAGAGAAACTAAGAATAGCAATCGTGCCGCAATTTGCTGCCGGTGCCGATGAGCAGGTGCAAAAGGCCCTGAGTGAGGCGATAGATTTATATATGAAGCTCGGTGCCGAAATAACAGAAATAGATATGCCTCATCTGGACTATGCGATTGCCGCTTATTATATTATCGCTACCGCGGAGGCATCGAGCAACCTGGCCCGGTATGACGGCGTGCATTACGGGCACCGGACGGAAAATCCCGCGGATTATGTCGAGGTCTACTCGAAATCCCGTGCCGAGGCATTCGGCGAAGAAGTCAAAAGGCGGATCATGCTCGGCACGTATGCGCTTTCGAGCGGTTATTACGATGCCTATTATTTGAAAGCCCTGAAGGTCAGGAATATGATACGCGGCAATTTCACCGATGCGTTTGAGAAATGCGATTGCATTATAATGCCCGTTGCGCCAACGACCGCTTTTAAGATCGGCGAAAAAGTCGACGACCCGCTGCAGATGTATCTGTCGGATATTTATACGATCGCGGTTAACCTGGCCGGTGTCCCGGGGATCAGCATCCCCTGCGGGTTCGACGAAAATAATCTGCCGATAGGCATGCAGATTCTCGCACCGACTTTCGCAGAAGACAAATTGTTGCGAATAGCAAGAATGTTCGAGAAAGAAACGCACTGGCACAATAAAAAGCCGGATATAAGAACAACTAACCACGAATGAACACGAATTAACACTATTACTCCCGTTTCGTTTATGAGATGGATGATAATAAGAATATAATCTATAAAGACCTTTCCTACAAAATCATTGAACTGGCACTTGAAGTGCATAATGAACTTGGATGCGGTTTTTTAGAAAAAGTATATGAGAATGCTCTGATGATACTGTTTGACAGAGAAGGTATACCTGCTAAACAACAAGCTCCGATAGACGTTTATTTCCAAAAGAAAGTTGTAGGCCAATACTTTGCGGATATTTTAGTTGATAATAAGGTAATACTCGAATTGAAGACTGTAGAGGCCATTGCAAACATTCATAAAGCTCAATTGTTAAATTACCTCCGTGCTACAGGCATTAAGCTTGGGCTAATTCTGAATTTCGCCAAACCAAGACTTGAGTATAGAAGGCTGGTTCTATAACTAACCACGAATGAACGCGAATAAACACAAAGAAAAAGATTTTGATTCTATTATTGAATTGCTTATGAGGGATTGTTTGTCAACAAATACAAAAAATCTTACCCAAAAGACAGGGGAAATAGTTCAAGACCACATTAATCGCGGTTTATACAATTCTACAGTATGTATAAACAGACAGTTACAGACTCACTATGACCATATAGATGGTTTGATTGACTATATTATCGAATCATTGAAAAGAGATTTTGCCAATATTTCATTGGGGCAATGCAAGGAAAAATTGCTTGCAATTGTTGATTATGAATACAAAAAATTAATTCCATTTGCCAACATCTTTTTAGTTAAAACGGGTTTGGCTTCACAAAATATTTTGAAGGACTTTGAAAGAGGGATTAACAATAAGAAAGAAAAGGTGAAACAAGCAATCGAAACAAAAGTTGCTATTATAGAAAAGCAAAAGGCAGTTATTGCAAAGAAAAAACCTTGCTATAAAAAAGCTTGGCCGTATATTGCAGGGGCAATCGTGTTTATAGCCGCTATTCTTGCTATAATTTGGTATATAGTAGATCTAAAAGAACGGTTTTCCCCCGGAAAGTAGAAGTAAAATATTACATATAGAATTGGCCTATTTAGTATTCGAGATTAAGAATCTATATTGAATCAAATATCTAAAAACTTGTGTTTATTCGTGTTCATTCGTGGTTAATTAAGATGGTTGGAATTGAATATAAAGTCATAGTTGGTCTTGAGATTCACGTGCAGCTTTGCACTAAGAGCAAGATGTTCTGCGGCTGCGCTTTGGAATTCGGCGCCGAGCCTAACAGCAGAGTTTGCCCCGTGTGTCTCGGGATGCCGGGCGTTCTGCCGGTAATGAATAAGCAGGCGTATGAGTACGCTGTTCTGACGGCGCTGGCCCTTGACTGCCGGATAGCGATGTTTACCAAGTGGGACAGGAAAAGCTATTACTATCCTGATTTGCCGAAAAATTACCAGATAAGCCAGTATGATTTGCCGCTCGGTGCCGACGGCTTTGTCGAAATACCGCTTGAATCAGGTGGAATTAAAAAGATCGGGATAATAAGGGCCCACCTCGAAGAAGATGCGGGCAAGAATCTGCACACGGCCGGCAATTACTCGCAGGTGGATTTGAACCGGACCGGCACGCCGCTGCTGGAAATTGTGACCGAGCCGGATATGAACAGCGGAGCTGAAGTCCGGGCTCTCGCCGTCGAATTGCAGCGGATGGTACGATTCCTCGGCGTCTCCGAAGCGGATATGCAGAAGGGTCACATGCGATTCGAGCCGAATATCAATCTGGCAATCACCAAAGACGGCAAGGAATACAGAACGCCAATCGTCGAAATCAAAAACCTCAACAGCTTCCGGGCGCTTGAAAGAAGCGTGAGCTACGAAGAGCAAAGGCAACTCGACAAATTTCTCGATACCGGCATAGTGATAGAGATGGGCAATAAAACCACGCGAGGCTGGGACGATGAACGAGAAGCAACCGTCCTGCAAAGGGAAAAGGAGGAGGCTCATGATTACAGATATTTTCCCGAGCCCGACCTTGTGCCGGTGGAGTTGACAGAAGAATGGCTGGATGATATCCGGTCACGTTTGTGCGAGCTGCCGCTAAAAAGGCAAGTGCGATATGTCCATGAGTATCAGCTCAGTGATTATGATGCGGGAGTTCTGACGGCTGACCGCTCGATTTCAGAATTTTTTGAAGAAGCGGTTAAAGCCGGCGCCGAGCCAAAGCGGATTTGCAACCTGCTTACACAAACCGGCCTGAAAATAGCTAAGGAAAAGAGCTGCGGTATCAACGAGCTTGGTATCAAGCCGGAGAGTCTCGCAGGACTGGCGGAAATGATCGAGGCCGGTCAAATCAGCGCCAGTTCCTCGGTCCCTGTCTTCGAGGCAATGGTTCAGACCGGTAAAGAGCCGGATGTTTTAGCCCAAGAGCTCAACCTGATACAGAAAAGCGATGCCGGCGAGCTCGAACGCATCGTCGATAAGGTTCTGGCAGAGAATCCGCAAGCGGTCGAAGATGTCACCAGCGGCGGCAAAAAGAGTAAAAAGGCCAAAGGTTTCCTGCTCGGTCAGGTAATGCAGGAAACAAAAGGTCAGGCAAATCCGAAGGTCGCTTCCGAAATCCTCGCTAAGAAGCTCGGTTGAGACCTTCTCATCGATAAGTGGAGATAAAAGATGAAGATCGAGAAAAGCAGCAATATCAGTAAGAGTCCGGTAGACATCGAGGGAGCGAAAGATGTGTCAATAAGATGGCTTATTTCCAAGGATGATGAAGCGGAGAACTTTGCGATGCGTATGTTCGAGCTTCAGCCCGGCGGGCATACACCCCTGCACACGCATCCAGAGGAGCATGAAGTATTTGTCCTGGAAGGAGAAGGAACTTTTGTCTTCGAGGGGCAGAATCATCCGTTCGGCGCCGAATACGTGGTATTTGTCCCGCCGAATAAAGAACACCGATTTATGAACACGGGCGAATCAGTTCTGAGAATGCTCTGCATTATTCCGACCGGCTCGGCATAAAGTTGGCAAAATTCCGGCTGGATTCCCTATGTACCGGAATCTACGCCCGGAATGCATCTGTTTTATCGTATCGAGTTTATCAGACAAAACGCATATTTTGTCATATGAGTATTAACGCCTTAATTGAGCAGTATGTTTATGATTGAGACGCAATCATTGCAACATCCGTGATGGATGGGAATGGGTCATCTGGAGATTTAGTCATGCCGAATTCCGAAGGCAAAAAAAGACCGCCTGGGCAGGATAAAACAACACAAAAGCGCAAGCGAAAGCCGAAGTACGCAAGGGTGAATGCTGCCGGAGTAGAATCGATGAAAGGCCGTGAAAGCACACAAGAAGAAAAATACAGGATGCTGGTCCAGAATCTTCCGTGTGCCGTTTACTCCGCCTATCCTGGAAAAGCCGGCCCGACGACCTTCATGTCGAACAAATGGAAAGACTGGACAGGATATTCCCCCGAGGAGCTTTACCATAATCCCGAAGCCTGGCCGAGATGTATTCATCGTGATGACCGAGAATATGCTATGAATACCTATATTGAAGCGTGTCGTGACAGGATGGCATACAATCTTGAGTACAGGGTGGTTCATAAAGACACAGGGCAAATACGTTATGTAAGAGACCAGGGTCATCTAAGTAAAGATGAGAAAGGTGCCGTTGTCAGGGTTGATGGGATAGTCACGGATATCACGGAGCTTAAAAAGACACACAATGAATTAGATAAATACAGGGATAGTCTTGAGGAGCTGGTTAAGAAACGTACGTCCGAACTGACAAGTGCCTATGAAACTCTCAAGGTGGAAAACAAGAAACGGCAAAGAACCGAGCAGGCGCTCCAGGAATCGGAAGAGCGTTTCAGAGCTATTTATGAGAATGCTTTAGTCGGTTTGTATCGAACGACTTACGACGGACAAATCCTTATGGCAAATCCGGCGCTTGTGCAGATGCTGGGTTATTCATCTTTCGAGGAGCTTGCACAGCGTAACTTGGAAGAGGAAGGATTCTCTCGGGACTACCAACGTTCTGTCTTCAAGCAACGTGTTGAAGCCGAGGATCGGATTGTTGGACTGGAGTCTCGGTGGATGAGGCGCGATGGAACTACGCTGTTTGTCCGTGAAAGTGCAAGGACTGTTCGCGATAAGGACGGCGAGATACTGTATTATGAAGGCACAGTCGCAGACCTCACCGAGCGCAAAAAGGCAGAAGAAGCGCTGCGCAAGGCTCACGAGGAGTTGGAGGAACGAGTACGGGAACGAACGGCGGAGCTGGAACAAGCCAATAAATCCCTACAGACCGAGATTGCTGAGCATAAGCAGGCAGAGGAACAACTGGCAGTTTTCCGAAAATTTGCAGAAGCATCAGAGCAAGCATTAGGCATGGCGGACCTTGAAGGTTTTATCACATACGCCAATCCTATTCTCTGTCGGGTCCTTGGTGCACAGAGGCCTCAAGATATTTGCGGGACAAATGTCGCCGATTATTATTTGAAACAAGACCTGCCAACGCTGCAAGATGAGATTCTGCCGGCGGTGTTTGAGCAGGGTCATCAAACAATAGAGATACCCCTCTCATCGGTTGACGGCAAGGTAACTGAAGTTATCCAGAGTATTTTTCTAATTCGAGATGATCAGGGCAAACCTTTTCGTTTGGCTAATGTGATAACCGATATTACCGAACGCAAGCGGACCGAGGAGGAATTGAGAAGGCACCGTGATCACTTGGAGGAAATGATTGCCACACGGACCCATGAATTGGAAAGAAGCAATGAGACGCTTCACGCGGAAATCGCGGAACGCAAGCAAGCGGAGGAGGCGCTGCGGGTAAGCGAGTACAGCTTTAGGGCGGTTGTCGAATACGCCGCCGAAGGCATCGTCGTGGTGCAGGGCCAAACGCTGCAATTCGTTAATCCCGCATTAGTGTCTATGATTGGCTATTCGAAAGAGGAGTTATTAACTCGACCCTTCATAGAATTTGTCCACCCCGACCATAGGGATTGGACGATGGGAATTCACATCAAACGTTTTAAGGGCGAGGAAGTTCCACCAATCTATGAGTTAAAGGTTCTTGACAAAAAAGGTAATATTATCTGGGTGGAGAACAATGGGATATTGATCGAATGGCGCGATAAACCTGCTACATTGAATTTCTTAAGAGATGTCACCGAACGCAAGAAGGCCGAGCAGGCAATTTGGGCCTCCGAAAGTGAGAAAAGGAGCATCCTGAATGCCATCTCGGATCATATTATATTTCACGATACAGATCTGACTATTCGTTGGTGTAACGAGGCGGCGGCCAGATCTGTAGGCATGACTCATCGGGAGTTGGTCGGTTGCCACTGCTACGAATTGTGGCAGGGCCGAAGTGAACCCTGTGAAGGGTGTCCGGTACTCAGAGCTATAGAAACGGGTTCGTATAACGCGGGCATCATAACAACACCGGACGGGAAATGGTGGGAGATCATAGGGGAGCCAGTGCTCGATAGGGACGGGCAAATCAGGGGAGCAATAGAGATCAGCCGAGACATAACTGAGCGAAAGAAGACCGAACAGGCCCTTCGCGAATCGGAGGAGCGGCTGAAGATATTGTTCGAGTCGGCGCCGGATACTATTTACCTAATCGACTCGGAAGGCAAATTCATAGACGGCAACAGGGCGGCGGAGGAACTGATTGGATTCACCAAAGACGAAATAATCGGGAAGAACCTGGCCGAAATGGGCTTGTTGTCTGACGGGCAATTGTCGAAGGCAAAAGCAAATCTGAAGAAAGCGGCTACCAGTAAACTTTCAGGTCCAAATGAATATACTTTAAAAAGGAAAAATGGCAGTCATATTTCCATTGAGGTACGAACCTTCCCTGTGAAAATAGGCGGCAAAATGTTGTCTCTGGGAATTGCGCGTGATATCACGGAGCACAAGAGAACAGAGAAAGAACTTCTTGAACATCAGGCAAAACTGAAGTCTTTGGCATCTCAGTTGTCGCTTACGGAGGAGCTTGAGAGACATCGTCTCGCTACGAATTTGCACGACCAGATAAGCCAGTCTCTGGTGATCTCCAAGATCAAGCTGGACCAGCTTCGCAAATCTTCGACTTCAGATGAATTCAACAAGCCCCTGGAGGGTGTCTCTAACTGTCTTGGGCAAATCATTGACGACACGAGAACATTGACATTTGATTTGAGCTATCCTATACTCTATGAACTGGGTTTTGAGGCGGCGGTAGCTGAATGGCTTACCGATCAAATTCAGGAAAAGCACGGAATCAGAACTGAATTTTTGGATGATGGGCACCAAAAACCGCTGGATGACGACATTCGCGTGCTTCTGTTCCGTAACGTGCGGGAACTGCTTATTAATGTCGTCAAGCACGCACAGGCAAACAAGGTAAGAGTTTCGATTCGTAAGGTTAAGGATAATATACGCGTCAGCGTTGAGGATGATGGCGTCGGATTTGACCCGGTTGAGGTGACGTCAATGGCGGCAAAAAGGGCTGAATTTGGGCTTTTTAGTATCCGGGAGCGTCTGGAACAATTGGGAGGACTGATCGAGATTGATTCCAAGAGGCGCCGAGGCAGTAAGATTACGATGATAGCGCCGCTGAAAAATGGGGATGAAGCTGATAGGGAATAATTATGAGCATAAAAGTTTTATTAGCTGATGACCATGCGATTATACGCGAGGGTCTGCGTTCATTACTCGAGAAGCAACCTGAGATGGAAGTAATAGCCGACACCGACGACGGCCGGAAAGCCGTCGAGCTTGTGCGGGAGCTATTGCCGGACATCGTCATTATGGATATTACTATGCCTGGGCTAAATGGAATCGAGGCGACACGCCAAATTACAGCCGAATTCCCGGATGTCAAGGTGATTGCTTTATCGATACACTCCAAAAGGAGGTTTGTGGCTGACATGCTTAGTGCCGGAGCTACAGGCTATATCTTAAAGGAATGTTTGTTCGACGAGCTTGTTCAGGCAATCAAAGCAGTCGCCGCCGGGGGGCGATACCTTAGTCCCAGAATAACCGATGTAGTAGTCAGCGACTACGTAAAGCGTCTGTCTGCGACCACTGAATCGCCGTTTGAAGCTCTTAAAACCAGGGAACGCGAGGTGCTACAGCTTGTCGCCGAAGGAAAGTCCACGAAACAAATCGCTTTAGAGCTGCACGTAAGCACTAAGACCATTGAGGCAAATCGCCGCCAAATTATGGAAAAGCTCAACATTCACAGCGTCGCAGAACTCACTAAATACGCTGTTCGTGAAGGATTGACCACTCTTGAGATGTGAGCGTTTCCAACTAAGTGCTGAATAAGCCCATAGCCCCGGTTTCCACTACGGGCGGACACCATATCGTGTGCCAAATTGAAAAATAGACTTTTCGCAGTTCATATTAAGGAATATCCTATTTGCCTTTATTTGCAATTTGTCGATAAAATCTCATGGGTAAGGCTTTATCATTAGATAAACCCGGAATGAAGTAGTGCCGATGGATGGCCACTTAATACGCTGCTTTTTGGATTGCCGGCAGTTAGATATATTCGGTAGTCCAATTCGCCGAGGATTATAGGGACAGATGGTGAACATAAGCCGAATAGCGAGTTGACCGTTGCTTTGAGATTGGCATGCATCTTGAGAGATTTAAATCACAGCTATTCGGTGGGGGGCTGTCCTTATTTTATTGCGGTTTATCTTTCCATTATTCTTGTATTCCTCCTTGCATTCAACTTTCTATTTTCCCTCCCGTCCTTACAATAAGCAAACGACGCGAAAAACAGCATAAATATCATTGATGGCAATGTAGGAATGAGCTATCCTGACTACCGCCAACTTTTTGGGCAGATAATTTGAACTATAGTTCAATGCTAACAGAAAGGCAAAAAGCCTATGGACGACAAATTTCCTCCGGATCCGGCGTCAATTAAGCGGGCCGTCGATGAAATATGGGCAGGCCAGTATGCAAACTGCCACACGCAAATACGTATAACGGATAGGAATACCGGTAACAGAAAATCGCTTTGTTTGATACACTTTTGATTTAACTAAAATGCTGGATTTCAGGAGGT
>CAZTDF010000155.1:4556-11495 GCA_964612465.1 uncultured Pirellulales bacterium | reverse complement strand
TCGGGCTTGTCTATATAGCTGGCGAAGAACAAACCGATATAGTCGTACTTAAAAGTGCGGGCGCGCGGGATGCATTCCAGCGTCAACTCAATAACTCCGTCATCGAGCAGTTTATACCGCAGCCAACTTTCGAGCTGCCAATGTGGTGTAGGTGGCTGGTAAAGTTCTGCCGAATATTCATCAATTTGCTTTATCTGCATCGGGGCCCGCCGCGGCTCAAACAGGATGTCCCTTGGTTTGACTGTACCATCATGAATGTGCTCGAAATTAAGCCCGGCGTAAAACGGAACGAACAGGTTCCTGTCTTGCGCTCGGTGAGTAAGTGACGCTAAGCCGCTGTAACCGCCGCGATGCCCCGGCAATACTTCATCCTCGACCGCCTCGTTGTTGACTATCACGGCCCTGACATCGCCACGTTCCAGGACGACGTAGGGCTTGTCCGTGCCGGCAATGAAATGGGAGAATAACATTAAAATCGTGACCTTGAACATAAATGACTCCTTAAGCCAGGTTGTTCCGATGGTGTATAAGAGACCGAGTTCGGCTATAAAATTATAGCCCTTACCGATGGACGGGGCAAGATTTATATCCCGGCAGGACTCTATTTGTCATGATTTCTTACGCTGTATTGTCAAGGTCTTTTGCATTTGGGGAATGTATTTCTTATATTATAGTAGGGTGGCTACTGATGAATCGCCGAGATCCCTGTTGACATTAGGAAATAACGGTTTAAAAACAAGCTATAACAGGGTGAGGTATTATGGGTACTATAAGAGGATTTTGGCAGCATACGAATGGCAAGATTTACGCGGTCGAAAGTGATACGTTCGGAAATATCTTAGGTGGCGCCGGACCACTGGACCCCAACGACCTGCACGGTCTCGAAGATTATGATTACAAGCCTGCTATAACCAAGTGGCTGGCCGATGCAGTAGCCCAGCATAAACTGCACAGAATCAACGTCAACTCATATCGATAATATTTTGCCGTTTTTGGTTCATTGAGCTAAGAATGCAAAATTTCTCGCTGCGAAGAACGCCGAGGTTGAAGAGCCTCCCATTTCATAATTAGCCCCAGGGATTCCTTACCTGGATTTTTCCCGGTTGTCAAACTACGAAAACAATAGAAAAAAGCCTCCTGTTCAGATATGATATCGGCAAAAAGGTCTGGTTATTTGGAGATTAGAGCCATGAGTGCGATGGACTTGAGGATAATAACTTTAGCCCAGCTACTTATCATCGGATTTGCGGGGGCAATTTCGGCCGGAGAGGAGTCTACTTTCGACAGAAGGACCCCCGTTGTGGAAGTGTACGAACAGGCCCATGAAGCCGTAGTTAACATCGCCGGCGAGCGGTTGGTATCGAGCTCTGTCTGGCCCGGTTATGATTGGCCGGACGTGTTCGATTTTTGGGGACCGAGATACCAAAAACAGGTTGCCGTGCTTGGTTCCGGCATGGTCGTACATGAAGACGGCTACGTTATTACCAATGCACACGTTATAAAAGGTTCCGAGAAAATAAAAGTGGTTTTCAGCGACGGCAGCGAATTTGCGGCGAAGATTATCAGCGGCGATGAAAGCAAGGACCTGGCCGTTTTAAAAATACCGGTTAATAAAAAACTGCCGTTTGTCCGCCTGGGCCGAAGTAATGACCTGATGATCGGCGAAACCGTTGTAGCCATCGGTAATCCTTATGGTTATGCCAACACCGTGACAAGCGGAGTAGTCAGCGCCGTCGGCAGGGATATCCAGGTGGCTGAGGGTTTCTGGCTGCGCGGTCTTATCCAGACTGATGCTCCGATTAATCCGGGCAACAGCGGCGGCCCGCTGCTGAACATTAACGGCGAGTTGATCGGTGTCAATACCGCCGTTCGGGCCGAAGCGGAAAACATAGGATTCGCTATACCGGTGGACACGCTCGTCGACAATCTGAGTCATATGCTTATGCCGGAAGAGCTGCGCCGGGTTCGCCTGGGCCTGGCAATGGGCAGGATGAAGAAAAGTGGCGGGTTCAGCGGACTGCTCGTGGACTCGGTCAGCAAGGCAAGCCCTGCCGATCAGGAGGGCATTTCCGCTGGAGATTTAATCCTTGAAATTGACGGCCGAAAGCTCACGAGCGTTATAGATTTTTATGTCAAAATGATGGGTAAAGAGGTCGGCGAACCGATAGAAGTGACTTATGTAAAGTCATCCAACGCCCCTTTGCGGAGCCGAACCGTCAAATTGACGATGCTGCCAAGACCGTTGCCGGACGGCCGGAAGCTCGTAAGTGAGTTCTTTCAGATGGAAGTCTCGGAACTTACGAATAGGATCGCACGCAAGTTCGGCTTCCGGAGCGCATACCCAATTTTGATTGTCACCGGCGTTGAGCAAGGCGGGATCGCCGAGAAAACGGGGCTTGCCGCGGGAGACCTTATACTTCAAATTAATCATGCTACGGTGCGCAACGTCAGAGAACTCTCGCTGGAAATGGAAAAAATCAACGAGGGCGATACTGCGGAAATAAAAATCATGCGTATTAGTGTGGGTATCTTCGGTCAGGTTCAACAGCGATACACCGCGAGGTTAACCGCGCAGAGTAAGAAGTCCGGTGAGTTTTTATTTTGACGGCCGTCTTAAAGTCCCGGATTGGAAAGCAGGTGTCAAATTGAAATTTCCCAAAGTAGTTTTGCAATTACCCGGCTGGATTGAAAATGTTCTGGCCGACTCGGAGCAGGTTTATCCGACCGTTGAAGAGCGGATGCGATTAGTTGTAAAGCTTGCTCAACTGAATATCGAACACGGGACCGGCGGGCCGTTCGGAGCGGGGATATTCGAATCGAAGAGCGGCCGCCTGATTAGTGCCGGGGTGAACCTTGTGGAATCGGCTGATTGTTCGATCGCGCATGCGGAGATGATTGCTATTGCTGTTGCTCAGCGTGTGACTGGAAGCTACGACCTTGGCGGCGAGAAAGATGTAGCTTATCAGCTTGTCACGAGCACCGAGCCATGTGCCATGTGTTTGGGGGCTATTCCCTGGTCGGGAGTTCGAGGTGTTGTGTGCGGTGCTCGTGATGAAGATGCCCGGAGTATCGGATTTGACGAAGGATCGAAACCGCAAAACTGGGTAAAGTCACTCGAAAGCAGTGGGATCAGAGTAGTCCGGGACGTCCTGCGTGAACAGGCGAAAGCCGTGCTGTTGGAATACGGCAGAAGTGGCGGATTGATTTACAATGCCGGAAAGGAATGATGGAGGGTCAATCATCCAATTCGAGCACGGTTTTGATAAAATTCACCACCAGCCGGTCATAGTGCGTGCCGCCTATGCCGTGCCGTGATTTTGGATAAATCATCAGTTCGAATCTCTTGTCGGCCTGCTGCAGCGCATTTACAAACTTGTATGTGTTTTCGATATGCACGTTGTCGTCTGTGGCTCCGTGGATAATCAGAAGCTTGCCGTGCAGGTTTTTTGCTGCCTTGACTACGGAAGTTTTTTCATATCCATCCGGATTGTTCTGCAGCGTATCCATATACCGCTCTGTATAAATGCTGTCATAAAGGTGCCAGTCGGTGACAGGCGCCCCGGCTATTCCGCCGGCGAAAAGTTTGCTGTGTGTCAGGGCATAGGCCGTCATAAATCCGCCGTAGCTGTGCCCGCTCATTCCTATCCGGTCATCGTCGACGTATGGCTTGTCCTTTAGCCACTCGATTGCTTCTTCGATGTCTTCGAGTTCCTGCACGCCGAGCTGCTTATATGCAGTCCATGCCGAGCATGCGCCTTTGCCGCTCGCGCTGCGCGGGTCGCACCGAAAGACGAGCATCCCCATCTGCGCCAGCATGTGGTCTCTGGCCCGGCCGCCGGACCACGTATTTCGAATCGTCGGTGAACCCGGGCCGCCGTATGTCATGAACCAGACGGGGTATTTCTTATTGGGTTTAAAGTCCGGCGGTTTGACCAAACTCGCTTCCAGCAAAAAACCGTCCGACATTTCGATCTGGAATTGCTCGTAAGTGCCGAACTTGTACTCCTGCCGGTTATAAACTGGATTCGTATCCAGCGTCCGTATCTTTTTTCCGTTAATGCCATACAGCGTGACCTTCGCCGGCGTCGAATCGTTGCTCCAGGTGTCGATAAAATACCTGCCGGTCGGGCTCACGTTGACGCGATGGTCGCCGGGCGCTTTGGTAAGGCGTTTGATTTTGCCGTTGTTGATCTTTACTCGATAAAGATTTCCCGCAATATGCGAATCGCGCGTCCCCGTGATATAAAGCCAGCCGTTTTCTTCATCGACATGTTCGAGCCCTCTGGCTTCCCACTCGCCTTTTGTTACTGCGTGCTTTAGCTGTCCGTTCTTATCATAAAGATACAAATGCTTCCAGCCCGTCCGTTCGCTGAAAAACAGGAACGATCCGTCGGTTAGAAACTTCGGGCTATCCGGCACATCAACCCAGGCATCCGTCGTTTCGCGGAAAAGACGAGTGGATTCTCCGCCTCGCTTCGAGGCCGCATTGAAATCGAGCCACTTCTGGGCCCGGTCCTGGACATAGAAAAATATCCGTTTACTGTCCGGCATCCACCCGGCACCTGTTACTAAATATGTCCCTTCGAGATAATCATCCAGATCGACCCATCGTACGGGCCCTCCGGCCGTCGTTACTACCCCGATCCTTACGTTCGGATTCGGCTCGCCCGCTCGTGGATAAGGCGTCTCTTCCACCTCTTGCTTTCTCTTGGTATTGTTTACGACGGTAAATTCATGGACCGGTGCATCGTCGAACTGCATAAATGCAATAGCGGATGAATCCGGGCTCCACCAATACGTCTTCCAGCGTCGGCCGAATACCTCTTCGTAATAAACCCAGTCGGCCCGGCCGTTCGAAATCAATCCGCCCCCATCGGTGGTCAGCGCCCGCTCGGTCTGCGTCGCAACGTCAACCACGTACAGGTTTTTGTCCCGTACGAAAGCAACAAATTTTCCGTTCGGATCGAAGCTGCTTAGCTCCTCCTGCCCGGGACTGCTCGTCAATCGCGCCGCCTTTTTTCCATCTAACGTGCAGTAGTACAAATCGTTTTCATAGTCGATAAGAACCGCGCTTCGGGCGGGATTCATTTTCAGCCGGGTCCGTTTTGAAATGGACTCGGCGTTTTTTTCATCTATGGTGGGCAGACTTTTCAATCCTTTGGCCAGCTCGTTCGGGTCGAAAAATAAAACCGAACGTCCACTTCCGGCGTGAACTTTATATTGCCTGCTGTCACGGACATGGAGATAATGCTCGCCATCTTCCAACCAGGTTAAGCCCGAAACGGGCGAGCCCCGGAAATTGACCTTATCATTCGGATCGTAGATGGTTTCAAATGTAATCGGTTTATCGTGCTGGCGTTTTTCTTCTAAAGGGCATACGGGGCCGTGTGTGATCGGCACGTACGAATGTAATATGACAATCGGATAATCGTCTCCAGCCTTTGGCCGCCGGATTAGCTTTCGGAAGATGGTTTTCTTTTTCGTAGTTGGGTCCAGCAAATCTTTTACTTTGTCAGACAGCTCTTGATCCGTTATTACTATAATCGTGCCGGCCTTGAATCGCTTCGTTTCCTGCCGGTGCTCGGTCTTTAATCTGAAGGAACGCCGTTCCTTTCCCTGTTTCTTGCCACGCACAATACGATCTATCCGATATACTTCGACATTCAGCTCAATGTCTTCACGAAGCTCGCTGACTTTGATATCTTCCCGCTGCAAGTGTTGGGTCAGCTTCTTATATTTTGTCGGGAAGAGATAGGCATACGGCTGGCTGGCGGACTTCTCCGGTTTTCGTTCTGCTTGCAGGTTAATTGACAGGGCGAGTGCCAGAACGCTGCTGAGAATCAAAGTCTTTAATATAATGTAATTTGCCGATAAGTTCTTTTCTTGCTTCATGCTCTTCATTATATCCAGGTCGTCCGTGACAAATCAAGTTTTTGTATATTTGCTCCGCCGTTTGAGTGAATATATTGAGACTGTTATACAAGTATGGTATATTGTGCTTGTAGTAAAATTCTGTTTGAAATTGGAGTTCTGAAATGGCCAGGTCGGTTCGTATCGGTGTTGTTCTGCTGTTGATCATACCCGGTTTCTGTCCCGGCTCGGATGATTTTGTCAGGATAGAAAAACTCTCCGACCGCGTTATTATCGGCTACTGGCTTGGGACCGGCAGGATGAATATCGTCGCGATAAAGTCGCAGAAGGGTCTTGCTGTAATCGACACGGCGATGTCGCCGCGTATCATGGCGCCGGTTAAGGCCAGGCTCGAAAAAGAATTCGGCCGGAACGACTGGAAGTATGTCATCAACACTCATGCCCACATGCATCACGCCGGCGGAAACTGCCTTTTCAAAGACGCGGTGATAATCGGTCACGACAATCTGCCAGTCGACATGCAATGGCTCATAGACAAGCAGGTTGATGAAACCGCCAAACGCAAGTCGCTCGATTACAATGCCGCCACCATTCGCAACCTGCAGTCCCTGCTGCCTCGTGTCACAGGCCGCCGGTTGCAGACAAGGATGATACAGGGCGAGATAAAGTTCTTCGAATTAAACACGCAGGATGTGGAGGAAGGTTTCGAAATAGTAAAGCCGACCGTTACTTTTTCAGACAGGTACACCCTTGACCTGGGAGACCTTCGGCTGGAAATGGTTTATTTCGGCAAGGGACACAGCATGTCCGACATTCTGATTTATATCCCGCAGGAGAGCGTGCTGGTTACCGGGGCCATCGTCTACCTGCGGGGTCACCTGCCCGGCATAACTGAAAGGGCGGAGCTTAAGGATGTGCAGCGGTACATCGCCGTGCTGAATTCCTTTCTCGAAGAAGGACTGAAAGTCGATCGTGTGATTACTTCGCACAGCCCCGTGCTCACACGAACCGATCTGAAATATGTACGGGATTATTACCAGGCGATGCTCGATGGAATTAGGGCGGCCC
>CAZTDF010000155.1:0-4456 GCA_964612465.1 uncultured Pirellulales bacterium | reverse complement strand
TCAGAAATAAAGGAGATAAAAATGAATCGACGTAAGCTGATTAAAGGATTCGGGCTCGGAATCGCGGCGGGCACTCTGGGAATCGTATCGAAAAGCGACGAGGCCATGGCAAATGAGTATGCAAAGGCGACGAAGGGACTGCCTGCTTTGAAAATCACCAATGTCAAGGCAATCCTGACCGCTCCGCAGCGCATACGCCTCTGCGTCGTGAAAGTCGAGACGAGCGAGCCGGGCTTGTACGGCCTCGGATGCGCCACCTTCAATCAGCGGCCTTTGCCGGTTGTAGCTGCCGTCGATAAATACCTCGATCCATTCGCTAAGGGCAGGGACGTAGACAATATAGAGGACATGTGGCAGAACGCCTATACCAGCTCCTACTGGCGCAACGGGCCCGTTCTGAACAATGCTCTGAGCGGGTTGGACCAGGCCCTTTGGGACATAAAAGGAAAGCGCGCCAACATGCCGGTCTATCAGTTGCTGGGCGGCAAATGCCGCTTCGCGGTCGATTGTTATACGCATTGCGGCGGCAGGGACTTTGCCCAGACCGAAAGAAGCGTCCGCAGGGCGATGGAAGAAGGCTTCAGGCACATCAGGATACAACTTGGCGGGTACGGCTCGCCGCACCTGTCAAAGACGCCTGCCTTTAAGGAAGCGGGATTCGGACTGCCCTCGGATTCGCTTATGGAGCCGGGTCCTTACGTCAGGGCCACGATCAAGATGTTCGAGCATATCAGGAATGCCTGCGGCGATGAAGTCGAATTGCTGCATGATATCCACGAACGAATACCGCCAATCCAGGCAATAAACCTGATAAAGCAGTTGGAGCAGTTTCACCCTTTCTTTATAGAAGATCCGTTCTCACCCGAGGACAACGGCTATTTCAGAATGCTCCGGCAGCAGACCAGCGTGCCGATTGCGATGGGCGAGTTGTTCAACAATCCTCATGAATGGACGGGACTCATATCCGAAAGACTGATCGATTTTATCCGCGTACACATTTCACAAATCGGCGGTCTGAGCGTCGCCCGGAAACTCGCCGCCTTATGCGAATGGTTCAACGTTCGTACCGCGTGGCACGGGCCGGGTGACGTTTCGCCGGTGGGGCACGCCGCCAATGCGCACCTCGACCTGGCTGTTTCGAACTTTGGGATTCAGGAAGGCGTCCGTTTCAACGATAAAACCAGAGAAGTCTTCCCCGGGAGTCCCACTGTCAAAAACGGCTATATGTACGTAAACGAGGCCCCCGGTTTCGGCGTCGATATCGACGAGGAACTCGCCGCGAAATTCCCGCTGCCCGACCATCCGGGCTACTGGCGCCCCGTCCGCAGGAGCGACGGCACCGCCGTGAGGCCGTAGAAGCGATTATATCCGCTATGGTGCTGTTCTTCGCTCTTATATAGACGGCAATACATAATCCCGGCTGTATTTTTTTCTTGACGGTAAGGGCGTAAATCTGGTATAAGTGTAATATATCGCAACTGTTGATGTGTAACCTTCAATTGATGGGTGCTATTCGGTGTTTGAGGAGAACGAGGAAATTTCAGGCCGTAAAATCATTCTGGGCAAGGATGTATCGAAATATTATGAAGGAAATGGTTCATCCTCAACCTTTTTTATCTTAACTTTTTAGAAGGAGGATTATTATGAGTAGAAAAATATTTTGTTTGATTTGCTTTGTGTCGGTGCTGAGCATGGCTCTGGCAAGTACTGCCGATGCCCAAAATCAGATTAGTAACTGGGAATTCGATGAGCCGTTGGTGGTTGGTACAGAGGGCGACTGGTGGATGTGGGAGGACATCAACTTCACCGGTTTGTCGATAGTACAGGACGCAGCCCTGTCGGGAGATAATGCAATGCATGTCGCTATACCTGACGGCGCATCGGGATCTTTACAGGTCTATCATTCATACTTGGAACTCGAGCAGGGTGTAACCTACACGATCAGCTTCATGGCCAGAGCGGACGCCCCGAGAACCATTACCGTGGTACTAATGGGACGGACGTTATATAACTGGTCGTGGTTCTGGAGTCAAGAAGTAGAACTGACAACCGAGCCGCAGACATATACTTTCGAATACCTGCACACGGGTGCTACGGTGGGTGGAACCGGAAATTTCAACGATGACATCGATTGGTGTTTTGACCACGGCGGCAGCGATGTAGATACCTATATCGATCACATCTGGTTGGGCGAGGGTCCCCCGCCTCTTCCGATTGCTCCCGACTCGGCTCACGATCCCAGCCCGGCAGATGAGGCGGTTTATACTGATACGTGGGCAACCCTCAGTTGGATCCCGGGCGAGTCAGCCGTCTCACACGATGTCTATTTGGGTGAGAGTTTCGATGATGTCAACGACGGCACCGGCGGCACTTTCCAGGGAAATCAGGAATTAGCGTTTTTGGTTGTCGGTTTTGTCGGATTCCCCTATCCGGACGGCCTTGTGCCGGGCACAACCTACTACTGGCGAGTCGATGAAATCAATGATGCGGACCCGAACAGCCCGTGGAAAGGTATGGTCTGGAGCTTTATTGTTCCGCCTAAAAAGGCGTATGACCCCGTTCCGAACGATGGTGTTAAATTTGTAGATGCGGAAAACGTGACCTTAAACTGGACGCCCGGTTTCGGTGCTATATTGCATACCGTCTACTTCGGCGACGATTATGACACCGTAGCGAATGCCACTGAAGGAGAATCGCTGGGAAGTACAAGCTTCAGCCCCGGGCCGCTTGAATTAGAGAAAACATACTACTGGCGGGTCGATGAGTTGGAAGCTCAGGGTATGCACAAAGGCGACGTCTGGAGCTTCACCACCGCGAAAGTCGGCGGCGGCATACGAGGCGATTACTACAAAGGCATGAACTTTGATAATTTTGTGCTGACCCGCACAGATCCACTGATTGACTTTAGCTGGGGCGATCCCGGCGGGCCGGACATGTCGGTTGGCGATGACAGCTTCTCGGTCAGATGGACCGGTGAAGTCGAAGCAGCATTCACCGAGACCTACACATTCTATACAAGCACCGACGACGGCGTGCGACTGTGGGTCGATGGCCAGCAACTCGTTGATGCGTGGGTAGATCAGAGCACGACCGAGAACCGCGGGACGATTGACCTTGTCGCCGGAAATACGTACAACCTTGTCATGGAATATTACGAGAACACCGGTGGCGCAGTAGCACAACTGCGATGGTCGAGTCCGTCAACACCAAAAGATTTGATTCCGCAGGCGGCATTCTCATTGCCTGTTAAGGCAAGCAGTCCTACTCCACGCGGCGGGGCAGTCGATGTCAAACAGACAACAGACCTTAGCTGGGGCCCGGGAGATTCCGCCGCTTCGCACGAGGTGTATTTCGGCACGGACGCGGATGCGGTCGCAAATGCCGACAAATCATCGCCCGAGTACAAGGGTACCAAGGCGTTGGGTGACGAAAACTACGATCCCGGTAAATTGGATTGGGAAACCACGTATTACTGGCGAGTCGATGAGATCAATACCGGTAATCCGGACAGTCCGTGGGTGGGCAATGTCTGGAGCTTTACCACAGCCGGCTTCCTTATCGTGGACGATTTCGAAATCTACGATGCCGGCGAAAACCAGATATGGTACGCATGGCACGATGGGCTTGGCTACGGCACGCCAGGTACCGCTGATTACTTTGCCGGTAACGGCACTGGAGCGGCAGTCGGTGACGAAACAACTCCTTCCTATACCGAGGAAACCATCATCCACGGTGGCACCAAGTCGATGCCGTTGGCCTATGACAACAACAAGCAGGGTTACTCCAGGTATTCGGAGACGGAGCTGAAGTTGACAGATCCGCGTGACTGGACAGAGCAAGACGTCTCGGAATTGTCGCTGTGGTTCAGAGGCTACCCGGCATCTACCGGCAGCTTCGTCGAGGGCCCGGTCGGCACCTATACGATGACCGCCTCCGGCGCGGATATCTGGTTAGTGAATAACGTGGAAGCCGATGAGTTCCACTTTGCTTATAAGATGCTCGCCGGTGCAGGCTCGATTGTCGCCAGAGTCGACAGCGTCGAAAACACGAACGTCTGGGCCAAGGCCGGTGTGATGGTTCGCGAGACGCTCGATCCTGATTCGGCGCACGCGATGATGATTGTGACGCCTGGTTCGGGTGTATCCTTCCAGCGACGTCCCGGCACAGGCCAGACCAGCCTCGACACAACAACCGCTTCAATAACTGCACCGTACTGGGTGAAAATAGAGCGTAGTATTTCAGGCAGCTTTACAGCGTCTCGTTCAGCCAACGGCTCGACGTGGACGATGCAGGGCGCACCCGAGAACATCCCGATGGGTGCTAATGTCTATATTGGTTTGGCGGTAACCAGCCACGATGCCGCTCTGACGTGTCAGGCCGTATTCTCCAACGTCACGACTACCGGCTCAGTCACCGGGCAGTGGGCGCACCAGGACA
The DNA here is from genome assembly GCA_964612465.1 of uncultured Pirellulales bacterium. GTDB lineage: Bacteria > Planctomycetota > Phycisphaerae > Sedimentisphaerales > Anaerobacaceae > JAFGPJ01. Next base: position 19 of record CAZTDF010000155.1, on the reverse strand, counting down.
TCGGCATCCTCAGCAATGA
>CAZTDF010000154.1:1389-11733 GCA_964612465.1 uncultured Pirellulales bacterium | reverse complement strand
CCAGCATCCGCCGGCTGAAATCCGGGTCATCCCACGGAATCTTATACGCTCGGTCCCACAGAACCTCCTCGTCCACCGCCTGTTCTATAATCGTATTTAAGGAATTTTGTAAGTTCATATCTTCAATTTACTTAAATCAGCGGAACTTGTCAAAAATCTCGTTTTTTGCTGACTCTGTACGGGCGATCCCGCCAATCCCTCCGCCAGTGGTATTCTTTGTTAAATTTATAAATCTATGCAATAAAGATTATGCTTATTACGTCTTTATCGAAAGTGATATTGTTTATCACAAATTGAAGGACGTATTTTATCAACGTTTTAGTCAAGGAGTACAGATATGTTTAGACGAAAGGTAGTTTTTGGGCTGGTTGCATGTCTTTTGGCCTTATTGATTGTAGGCCAGACGCTTTCGCAGCCGGCACAGCGCGGACAAAGAGGTGGTGCACCGAATTCAGAGCGTCCACAGATGCAGAGACGACAGTTTGATCCGCAACAGATGCAAAGGATGATGCAGCAGCGGATGCAGCGGCAGGTTGGAGCCAGCGACGCGGAGTGGAAGACCATCGGACCGGGCGTGATGAAAGTCTCGGAACTCAACCGGCAAGTTACCGGCGGCGGTATGGGCGGAATGTTCGGTGGCCGGCGCGGTGGTCCAATGGGTGGCCGGCAAGGAGCCCAACCGACGGAACTTGACAAAGCCACAGAGCAGTTACAAACACTGCTCGATAATCAATCGGCAAAACCGGAAGATATCGAGAAGCAACTCACCGCTCTTCGTGCGGCCAGAGAGAAGGTCAAGAAGGAACTGGCAGCAGAGCAGCAGAAACTTCAAAAGCAGGTAACTGTACGCCAGAAAGCCCAACTGGTATTGATGGGTTTGCTGGATTAAGACATTTACGGCCCTTTCGATACACTTGCAGAGAAAGTGTAAGAACAAGGGGCAAATTGACGAAACTGCGGCCCGGGAATCAGTGAATCACTCACCAAAGAAGAACTTCTTGCCCGGGCCGTATGTTTTAAGAAGCTTAACCGGGGGAATCCGGCTGCGCTTTTAGCCGCTCACATTTTTTTAGTAGACCCGCTCGACAATAAAAGTTTCAATATCGTTGTATGAGACATTAAGGTTTGCTGTCAATAGGAGGATTTGCTTTGAAACATGCAATAATCACAGTGGCAATTTGTGTTTTTATCTGTGCCGCATTGCCGGCCGGGCAGGCCGTGAGAGTCGAACTCACCGATAATGTGCTGGTCGAAGACACCGTTCGATTCGGCATCAATCTCGGCGGAGATACGTATTATTCGGGCGCGGTGCTGGTCAAGAAACGTTCGCAGCAGAACTTCGAGGGCACGAGCTACCGGCAGTGTCATTTCGGCCCCAGCCAGGACGAGCATGGTGCGACTTCCTGGTTTCGCCAGCCCCAATGGTGGCAGGATTTGATGGTCGAGCACGGATATTATGAAATCCTTTCCGGTCCGGCAAAAGGCACACGCGGCAAGATTAAGGCCATCACTACAAAGAAGGAAATGCATAATGGCAAGCCGGAAGATTTTATGTACATCCAGTTTGATAAGGAAGTGCCGCCGGGACCGCCTAACGGGGGGCTTCTTGTCGAGGCATTCAGGCTTCAGGACGGCCAGTTTCGCAGCCTGGACGGATTCTGGACGTCCAAACAAAATGAGATAGTGATCGGCGACGTGCCGGCCGGTTCGTTCGGCCATGCCGCGCTGAATATGAAAGGCTCGCAAAGCAAGGCACACTATCATCTCAGCACGCATTTCCACAGGTTCGGAGAATTAAACGGACGCTGGCACATTCGTTTGAAGGCGAAAATAAAGAGCGGCGAGCCGTCGCTTGTAATTATGCCGAGTCCGGAGCGATGGGGAGACAGGAAAACCGTCGAGCTTGAAAAGCAGTGGAAGCAGTTCGATGAAATCATCACGGTTGACGGGGTGCCGGAGCCGGGCGATGACGGCGAAGTGCAGAATCTGTTTTTCAAAATCGAAGTCACCGGTGGCGATGTGCTAATCGACGATATCGAGATATGGATGGAAGGCGATAAAAATCCGACGGTCTTTCGCGACGACCTGGTAGCTGTGCTGAAACAGTTCAACCCAGGCGCGATTCGGTATCTGCAGACGGGCGGCGGTACGATAGACAATACAATCGCCCCGCCGCTGCGGTCGTATTCCTACTCGAATCGGCAGGCAGCGACATATGGGCCTTATGAAGACCACCAGACAGATCCTTATGGTCTGCACGAGATGTATGAGCTGTGCGAGTATCTTGACGCCGAGCCCTGGTATTGCCTGCCGGGGACACTGCATAAAGATGAGCTTGCTCATTTCATCGAGTATCTCGGCGCCCCGGCCGACGTCGGCTACGGCAAAATACGGGCCGACCTGGGACATGAGCGTCCCTGGAGTGAGGTATTCGACAATATCCATATCGAGTTCGGCAACGAGGCGTGGAACAATGCTGCGTGGTATCAGTGCGGCGGATATAACGGGCCTGACTATTGGCGTGAACTAATCGAAGTGGGCAAAAGTTCGCCGTACTACAAGCCCGGCATGCTCTTTCATACTGCGGGCCAGGCCGCTTGGTCGGGCCGTAATGCCGGCATACTCAAAAATGCCCCCAACGCCGACCGTTTCTCCGTGGCGCCGTACCTTGTTTCGGAACTCAACAACAAGGACCTCGATATACTTGATACGGATGAAAAACTTTTCCGCTGGGTCTTTGCAAAACCGATCTGGCGGTCGTTCGATTCTCGTGGGGCGATGTTCCAAAATTACGATCTCGCCAAGACCGCCGGCATCGAGCTTTCGATTTACGAAGTCAATCACCATACTACACACGGTGACGCGCCGGCAGAGCCTCGCAACAAAATCGTGACTTCCATCGCGGGCGGAATAAACGTTGCGAACGATATGCTGCTTATGATGCGCGAGCACAAGCTGCGGACACAGTGCTTGTTCTCGCTGATTCAGCACAAGTACCGTGCCCATGGCGTCGGCGACGTTTACCTTTGGGGGACGGCCCTGAATATGCGTAAAGGTCATGAGCGTTATCGTCCCACGTTCCTGACCTGTATGCTGGCCAACAAGGTCATCGGCGGCGACATGGTCGAAACGATTCACTCGAAGAACGAGCCGACATTTGACGCCAACGGTTACTTCGCCTACCAGGCTGACGCCGAGACTGTCAGGGATATTCCGGTCGTCTGGAGCTATGGTTTTGCCGAAGGCGGCAGGCGGGGACTGATTTTGATGAGTCTGGATGTTTCGACCGCCCGCCCGGTTGAAATAGCCTTCGCCGGCAGGCCGGTGCAGAACAAAGCGTCACTATGGCGTTTGAGCGCCGAGAAGATAACCGCCGGCAACGAGTTCGAGGCGGGCCCGCCGCAGGTTGCAGTCGCACAGGAGACGCTTAACGACTTTGGTCCGGGTTACAAAATAATGCTGCCGCCGCACTCGATGACGGTGCTCGAATGGGAAATTCAATAAGGCTGGATATTGTCCGCCGGTGACTATCGACTATCCATCTGCTGGCGTACCTTTTGATACACCTGCTCGACGGTAATATGCTTAATGTCATATTTTGGGTCTAAGTTATTGGTTTTAATGCCCCTGCCTTCCGGCTCGATTGCGATAACGCAGTCCTTTCTTCGGTAAGGTTCCAGCATGATCGGATTCGCCCGGCCGAACATCATAACCAGCGGTACGCCTAAAGCCGCGGCTATATGTCCCGGGCCAGTATCATTACTTACAACCAGCTTGGCGCGCTTGAGCAGGGCTACGAGCTGGCTTAGAGATGTTTGCCCGGCGAGGCTTACTATCGTGACATTGGAGTTTTCCTTCACTTTTTCGACAATTTTCGCTTCCGAGGCCGAGCCGGTGGCGACGATGGACAAGCCGTACTGCGATGAAATCATGTCGGCCAATTGGGCAAAACGCTCCGGGGGCCAGCATTTGTCCTGATGGACCGAGCCTGATATGAGAACTGCGTAATTATCTTGAATGCCCTGGCTTGCCAAAAGCTTTCCGACCGAATCTTCGGCGCCGGGATTCTGCGGAAAAACAAACTCGACACCGAAGTCCGAGGCGCCGGCGGTCTGAATAATCTTCATGTAATAATCCACCACGTGAATGTTTTCGATGTTGTGGATAATTTTGTGCGTATAGAAGATGGTGGCGAATTCCCGGGCTGTTGCCTTTCCGAAGCGTGTTTTACAGCCGGAAAGCCAGGCTAAAGAAGCCGTCCTGAATAGACCCTGAAAATCGAACACGATGTCAAATTTGCTCCGGCGAAGCTTCCTGATCAGTGACATAAGGGCGCCGAATGCGCCGGGATGGAACCAGGCCCTGGCGAGGAGCTTGCGGTCGAATGTGATAATCTCGTCCAGATGAGGATGATTTTCGATAAGCTGAGCGAATTCCGGCCGGATGAGCCAGCTTATTTTCGCTTCGGGAAAATTCATACGCAGCGCCCTCAGCGCCGGCAGGGCCAGGACGATATCGCCCAGCGAGCTGGGTTTTGTTATCAGGATGTTCTTGAAACGCTCGGACATTACTTGCTCGTTCATAGTATATCGTTTTTTATTTCGTGCTTCACAAGAAGCGAATATTGATTAGATTATTGTAAGCGATTGACTGATTTGAAGCAATCGGCATAAGAAAATTAAGAATTGAAATGCAAAAAGCGTAGTTACATATTAAAATGCGAGCATGGTATAGGTGTCTTATGGCTGAACAAGGAAAATATATTTACGACTGGCCCAGGCCGATGGTTACCGTCGATGCGGTGGTCTTCAGCTTATCCGGCGGCAAAACGCAGGTGCTTCTGATCAATCGGGGCAGGGAGCCGTACAAAGGCAAGTGGGCCGTGCCGGGCGGATTCATGGAGATGGATGAGGAACTGGAAGATGCTGTGGCTCGGGAGCTACAAGAGGAAACCGGACTAACGGGAGTGCATCTCGAACAGATGCGTGCTTTCGGCAGGTGCGGCCGTGACCCGCGAGGCAGGCAGATATCAATCACATTTACCGGCGTCGCAACCGAGGGACAGGATAAGATACGCGCCGGCGACGATGCCGCGAAAGCCCGGTGGTTCGACATAGAAAAACTGCCCGAAGATTTGGCCTTCGACCATGATGAAATGATAAAGTGCGGCATCGAAAAATTAGGACAAAGGTCGGGCAAGTCCCGCCCTACAGGACCATAGTGAGTGGTATGAATAAGAACATTGATATCCCGGTTGATTTTGAGTGGATTTTACCGGTCAATCCGCTGTGTACTGCTTAAGGAAAGTACGCTATGAACAATAGAGCTAAAACAACATTGTATGTGTATTTGGCTTTTTTCTTGCTCCAACCCACTTTGGGGCAGGGATTGCCTGATGCTACGCCGGAGGAAGTGGGGCTTTCATCTGGTCGGCTGAATCGCGTAAATACAGCAATAAACAAACACATCGAAGCAAACAATATCGCCGGTGCAGTCACACTCGTAGCGCGCAAAGGTAAAATAGCCCATTTCGAATCGTTCGGAATGATGGATATAGAAGCTGAGAAACCTATGCGTAAGGACGCAATATTTCGCATTGCCTCAATGAGTAAACCAATAACCACCACGGCCATAATGATATTATACGAAGAGGGACATTTTCTACTTAGCGAACCTGTTTCAAAATACATTCCTGAATTTGCGAATCCGAAGGTGATTGTCCCATCGAGCACGCCGGATTCACTTAGCTTTGAGCCTGCCAAAAGAGAAATAGCCATTCGTCATCTTTTAAACCATACCTCGGGGATAACTTACGGAGAGGGACTCCATTCGAAGCTCTATAGTCAGGCCAAAATAACGTCGGGTTTAGGCCCTACCGATGGTACGATAGGAGAAATGGTAAAGAGGTTGGCCAAACAGCCGCTTATTAGTCATCCCGGCGAAGAATTTAATTATAGTTTGTCCATAGATGTTCTTGGCTACCTGGTCGAGGTCATATCGGGAATGAGCTTCGACGAATTCCTCAAGACACGTGTTTTTGTTCCCCTTAAGATGTACGATACGCACTTTGTGCTTCCCAGGCATAAATTATCCAGATTGGCCCGGACTTATCAACGCACCGACGACGGCAAGTTGGAAAAGGAGGATGTCAACCCTGCATTTCTGGTTAGTCAGACATATTTTTCCGGCGGTGCAGGTCTTGTCTCGACAGCCCCGGACTATATGAGGTTTGCGCAAATGATACTCAACGGAGGCAAGCTGGATGGCGTTCGGATTTTAAGCCGTAAGACCGTCGAGTTGATGACATCGAATTCGATTGGCGATTTGTACGCTCCGTTTCGGCCACATTCCGGGGACAAGTTCGGCTATGGCTTTGGAATCCGAACCGAACGGGGTCAGTTCGATGAGCTGGAGTCCCTTGGAATAATCGGCTGGGATGGGGCATTTTATACGCGTTTCTGGATAGACCCGAAGGAACAGCTAATCGGTATCTTTATGTCCCAGGCTAAAGACAATTGGAATTCAAACTTTATTAACAAACACAGAGTACTTGTCTATCAGGCTATCAATGACTAAGGTGGACTTTTATCGGTATGGAATTTCATGATGCAAGACGTTGATATATCAGTTGATTTTGCAGGATTGAAGCTGGCGAATCCGGTTTTTACGGTTTCGGGGACTTGCGGGTATGCCGACGAACTGAGTGACTTTATGGATGTCAACTGTCTCGGCGGATTTATTACAAAGAGTATCACACTGAAGCCCAGAAAGGGCAACGCCCCGCCGCGGATTGTCGAGACCGATTCGGGGATGCTCAACGCAATCGGGTGGGCGAATGTCGGATTGGACAAGTTCATTGAAGAGAAATTGCCTGTTATTCGAAAGATGTCCCCCGCTGTCTTTGTGAACGTCGCGGGCGAAACGATAGCCGATTATGTGGCTGTGGTTGAGCGGTTGGTCGACGAAAGTGGCATTGCCGGCTTCGAGCTAAATATTAGCTGTCCGAACGTCGAGCACGGCGGCGTAAGTTTCGGAACCGACCCGGCACAAGTCACAGAAATCACGAAAGCGATCAAAGAAGCCTCCGGTGATAAAGCCCTGATGGTCAAGCTGGCCCCCGCCGTGACTGACATTAGCATCATGGCACGCGCCGCGGTCGATGCCGGAGCCGATGCTTTGAGCCTAGTCAATACCTTCACGGCTATGGTTATCGACATTGAGACCCGCAAGCCCGTCCTGGCAAACCGAACCGGAGGCCTTTCAGGCCCGGCAATAAAACCCATCGCAGTTTATCTGGTTAACAAGGTTTACAACGACGTGGCCAAGGAACGAGGCGTGCCAATCCTTGGACTGGGCGGAATCCGGACCGCTTCGGATGCCATAGAATTTATCCTCGCCGGGGCTTCGGCGGTCGGTATCGGCACGGCGAATTTCGTCGAGCCCGACTGCGCGGAAAGAATAATTGACGGCATAAAAAAATACTGCGCTCGAAATAAAATAGAGAACATCAAAGAACTGGTCGGCTTGCTTGTATAGAAAGAAGGACGATGACAAAAAAGACAACTCGCTTTGAAGGCGTTGCGTTTACAGTTATTTTTGTTGCAGTTTTCTTTATACTGTATCCCGCTTTAGCGATGGCCGCCGAGGCCGACACTATGACTTATGAGCAGGCTGCGGGGAGGATACCCAGGCGTAAGATTCCCACGTTCTGGGTAGGTGATGTCACTGGTCTGTCGGCGCGTTTCGAAAAACTTACGCACGGTAAGGTCAGTACAATCGCGATATCTCCCGGTGGCAGGCCGATGCACCTGGTCACTTTCGGCCGGAAAGAAAAACTCGGCCACAAGGCCAACTTCAATTCCGCTATCGGGGGCAGGGAGCCGGCCGCGTATATGAACAAGGCAGCGAGAAAAAAGCCCGTAATCCTTTTTGTCGGTCCCGTGCACGGTGCCGAAGTCGAAGCCCTGACCGGTTTGGTCAGCTTCATAAACATCATGGAGAGCGGCGAAGACCTGCGGGGACGCAAGCAGGCGAAACTTCGTGCTCTCGGCGAGCAGTGCCGGCTGCTGATAATACCGGATGGCAATCCCGATGGAATTGCGCGTTTCGAGCCGCGAAGTCTCTGCGGCATGGCCGGTGACGACCTTCGATTCTGGGGCCAGGGTACCTGGAGCGACGACACTTTCTGCGGCTGGCCCCAGAGCAAACGCCTGCACCCGATGGCCGGTAACGATGTCGGATTCTTAGGCTGCTATTTCAACGATAAGGGTATCAATCCCATGCACGATGAATTCTTCGACCCGATGGGGCCCGAAGCACCGGCTATTTTGAAAGTCGCCGCCGCCGAAGGGCCCGATCTGGCCGTCTCGCTCCACAGCCATGAGAACAAACCGGCTGTTTTACGCCCGGCGTATGTCACCGTCGAAATCCAGCAGGATATTCGCTCGCTGGCCGAAAGGTGCTATGGAATTCTTGCTGAACGCAATTTGCCTCATGGCGGCTTTTTCGAAGCCAAACCCGAAGGCGGCGATAATCCCAGCCCGTTCAATCTTACAAGTGCTTTGTACCACGTCAGCGGTGCAAGTCCGTTTACTTTCGAATGTCCTCACGGGCTGAAAGATGGCTGCCGGGTAAGCTTCGATCAGATTCTCGATATACAACTTTCACTTTATGAGGCTATGCTGCGACATGAAATTGAAAAGAAGAAACTTTAGACATGATTTTTTCAAGAGTTTGACCGGTATCCTGCTTGTGTTACTGATGCTCGCAGCCGCTTCGGCTCAAGAGCAAACAGTTAAACTGGACCAGCGCCCTGCCGAGCCCGGCCAGTGGGGCTACCGCCCTGCCGCCGGTTCGGTCTCGCATGTCAATCCGCCGAGTTTTAGCTGGCGGCCTCAGACCGGCGTGACGTGGGAGATTCAGTGCGCTAATGATGCCGAATTCAAAAAGATCGAATACCGAGCAAGTAATCTCGAATTTAACGTGCACTGCCCGCCACGGACTTTTGAGCCGGGCACTTACACATGGCGTTATCGTGGTAAAGACAAGAACGGCGTGAATACGAACTGGAGCACAGCGCGAAAATTCACGATTGCCGATGATGCCTCGGCGATGCCGCTGCCGGCCCGGCGAGAGCTTATCGCCCGCATCCCGAAAAGCCATCCGCGATTATTCATGCGCCCGGAGAATCTCGGCCGGCTGCGCGAGCTGGCGCGGGGCAAAATGAAACCGCAGTACGACCGGCTTGTAAGAGAATGCGATAGAATCATGACCCGCCCCCCTGCTACCGCCGAGCCGCCGAAGTATCCGGAGGGTACCATTCGCAACAGCGATCCCTGGCGTAAAATATGGTGGGGCAACCGGACCTATACCATCCGGGCGTTAAACAGTGCCGCGACCCTCGCGTTCACCCGGCTGCTCGGCGGGCCGGAAAAGTACGGCATCGAAGCCAAACGAATTCTGCTCGAATGCGCCAAATGGGACCCCAAAGGCAGCACGGGCTATCGCTACAACGACGAAGCCGGCATGCCTTACAATTACTATTTCTCCCGCACGTACACGTTCGTTAACGACCTGCTCAGCGAGGATGAAAAAAATCTCTGCCGGCAGGTGATGAAAATCCGCGGCGACGAGATGTACCAGCACCTCTGCCCGCGTCACCTGTGGCGGCCGTATTCGAGTCATTGGAACAGGGCGTGGCATTTTCTCGGTGAGGTGGGCATCGCCTTCTTAGGCGAGGTCGATGGCGCCGAGGACTGGGTCTGGTTCGCAACCAATGTGTTCTTCAACGTCTATCCGGTCTGGAGCGATGACGATGGCGGCTGGCACGAGGGCGTTAGCTATTGGTCCAGCTACATTGGCCGGTTCACATGGTGGGCGGATGTGATGCGAGAGGCGATGGGAATTAACGCATACGACAAGCCGTATTTTTCCAGGCTCGGCTACTACGCGATGTATCTGATGCCGCCCGGTAAAGTCGGCGGCGGTTTCGGTGACCTTACGGCACGGCGAAGGGCAAGGCAAAACGTGTCACTGTTGAGCGGTCTTGCCGCACAGGCTCAGAACGGGCACTGGCAATGGTACGTCGAGCAGCTTGGCGGTCCAGATCCTGCGGGAGGCTATATCGGTTTTATCCGCGGCGACCTGCCCAAAGTTCAGGCGACACCGCCCGACGACCTGCCCGAATCCCGCATATTCCGCGGCACCGGCCAAGCCTACCTTAATACCAGCCTGACCGACGCGGCTAACAGCGTACAGGTCGTCTTCAAATCCAGCCCGTTCGGCACACAGTCTCATGGCTACGAGGCGAACAATTCTTTTCTTCTCTGGGCCTATGGCAAGCGC
>CAZTDF010000154.1:0-1289 GCA_964612465.1 uncultured Pirellulales bacterium | reverse complement strand
TTAAACCGGAACTGGTTGTCGTTTACGACCGCCTGGAAGTTAGGGAACCTTCAACCTACGAATATTGGCTCCACGCCGTCAATAAAATCAATATCAAAGGCCAGCGTCAAATCCAGGTCCGAAACGACGATGTAGTTTGTGACATTGGCTTCCTGACGCCATCCGGCCTGAGTTTCGAACAGACCGATCAATACGACCCGAATCCCCGGCCGCGAATAAAATTGCGAGAGTGGCACCTGACGGCTACGACGCCGGAAAAATCAAAACGAATGGAGTTCGTAACGCTCTATCGCCCGCATAAGCTAAGCAATAATATCGCCGGCCAAGCCAAATTAACCCCCATCCCCGGCGGCTACATCCTGAGTGTCAGCGAATCCGGCAAAAAGCTAACTGCTCTGCTGCCCACGGACGACACTGCAACACTCGAATCCAGCGGCTTAAAAACCACCGGCGCCATTAAACTCAAACTCGAATCCCTAAACAACCAGCCGCCCCAAATTCTCGAAGTGAAGGAACATCCAAAGATAGAAAGAATCAAGCTGTAAGTTTCTCTTTAATCCACAAATTAATCAATGTTTCTACGGAGGCCCCCTGCTTTTTGGCGTGCCGTTCTAATTGAAGGAGCAAATCATTTGCAATAGCAACAAAAGTAATTTGTTCTTCCGGTCTATACTCAAATTTAACGACATGCGAAGAATAATCAGAAACGCTATGGGTATCCCAGAACTCCGAGGCTTCCTCAACCGTCATATTTTCAGGAATGTTTTCTTTTTTGCCTGCCATATTGTTTACGCTCCTTTTTATCCAAGTCTCGTGCGCTTATAATCAACGCACGGTTACCGAACTTACGAATGAAAATAATGGTCACGTAACGTCCCGCATTGGTACGCCCATATGCCGAGTAGACATTTTCACCTTCAATTCTTCCTTTTTCCAGAAGTCGATATTGCGGATTGTTAAGAAATACTTGCTCAACCTCATCTTTATCAATATGATGCTTCTTCGAAAGTTTTTCTACAATTTTCTGCAACCATATTATACCTGCAATGATCATTTAAGATTTTCTATCCTTATAAATTGCAGATCGAATTTGATAAGATATTCTCTGTCAAATACATATAGCATATATCCAAGGAACTGTCAAGCGTTTACATCTATTAAATATAGGAATTCATCATATATATCTGGAAGAACGGATCAAAGTCATGTGGCAATAGTCAGGCCAGCCACCCGAAATCCTCGAAGCTGACGGCCTGAAAACCACCGGCGCCATCAAGCTCAAACTCGAA
>CAZTDF010000153.1:8288-11779 GCA_964612465.1 uncultured Pirellulales bacterium | reverse complement strand
CCGGGCATTTATGCATTCTTCTTATCTTTTTTCAGCTTTCGTTTTTCCTTTGGATTAAGCTTGGCCTTTTTCTGCTGTTCCTTTTTGCCCTTATCTTTTTTACCCTTATCGCCCATATCTGTTTTTCCTTCCTTGAAAATGTCTTGTATTTCTTAACCTGCTGCCCGAAATTGTCCTATGGTTCGGCAACCACTCTCATAACTGCAGCCCTGTATTCGGGCTGCCGGCTACAGCCAGCAAAAGAAACTAATCGATTTCAGTATAGACCATTTTATTTGAAAAGCAAAGAAAAAAGCCCCTGCTGTGTGGCTTGAGCGTTAGTCAGGAATTTGGCCTTTGCTTTGGGGTGGTTGTGGGGATATACTATCAACAGGCTCCGGCAGGGTCGGGTAAAAGGGCGTTTTTTCGATTTTTCGATTAACAAAGCGCTGCCGGCAAACGACTTACTCCAATGGAGGTAAATATGGCAGAAGAATTTTCGGTAACGGCAAAGGTTTATCCGACCGCTGAGCATGATAAGTTCAGCATTCTCAATATGCTGGAATACTTCGAAAAGCACGGCGCGTTGCGGGTCTCGGACCTGCACATAAAGATCGGTACGCCGCCGGCCTATCGCGTCGACGGGAGCCTGGTGAAACTCAAAGGCCCGAATGTGACGGCCGATATGGCCAGGCAGCTCATCTATCCGCTTATGAGCGACGACAATCTAACGAAACTCAAGACTCAGCGCAGCGTGGACTGCTCCTATCGGCTTGGCACGCTGCAGTTTCGAATAAACATCTTCATGGAAAACGACGGTATGGCCGGGGCAATCCGCGCGCTGTCGATGGACATCCCGCAGGTAGAGGATATCGGTTTTCCTAATAACGTCTGGGAAGATATCATCCATCGCAAACACGGCCTGGTTCTTATGACCGGAATCACGGGAGCAGGCAAATCCACAACCATCGCCTCATTGATCGCTCGAATCAGCGAAAAAAGTGCCTACCGGATTATGAGCGTGGAAGACCCGATCGAGTACCTCTTCCCGCAGAAATTCTCGATGATCTCGCAGCGTGAGGTCGGGCGTGACGTCAAATCTTTTCATGGTGGACTCAGAGAGATGCTTCGGCAGGATCCCGACATCATCTTTGTCGGCGAGATGCGGGATGCCGAGACGATATCTATGACGCTGATGGCCGCCGAGACCGGGCACCTTGTCTTTTCCACTCTGCACACGCGCGATGCGACCGGCACGATCACGCGGATCCTGGATTATTTCGACTCCGGCAAGCAGGCCGAGGTGCGAAACCAGCTCTCACTCGGGTTGGCCTATATAATCAGCCAGAAGCTCGTGCCGAAGAAAGACGGGAGCGGCAGAATCGTCGCGATGGAAATCCTTAACAATAACTACGCCTGTGCGAACCTGATACGCACCGGCAAAATCGAACAGATGTACTCGCAGTTGCAGACGAAAACTCGAAACAAGCCCGATGAAAAAATGATGACATTAGAAAAGCATCTGGCCATACTCGTCAAGGACGATAAGATCGATCTGCTGGAGGCGAAAAAATGGGCCAATAATATCAAGAGCTTTACGGACGCCATACAGCAGTTCTAAACCGGCCGGAGTGATACGGACCGAGCAAAATATATTTAATGACAAAAGCAATGCCGTAAGATGACAATCCGATTCAACTGCCCCAGTTGCAATGAGCTGATTGCATTTGCCGACGAACATCGCGGAAAACAGGCACACTGCGCGACCTGCGGGCAGAAGTTTATCATCCCTTCCGGAGACAAAGGCAAAACGAAAAAGATCAAGCCGCCGAAAGAAATAGCCGAGCCGCTGCCCGGTTTTTACCGGGCGGTGTTTGTTGACAGTTGGCGGCTTTTTACAACCGAGGAAAATATCACCGGCCTGGTATTCATTGCGATGACGGTTTGTTTGAAGTTTTTCACCGCCGGTATGAATTACACTCTCACGATACCGGGGCGTGCTGCAACTTTCGACTTTCCGCTGCCCTTCGGATGGATTCTGCATGTATCGGCATGGGGATTTCTGTTCTGGTATTACATGGAGATAATCTACACCACCGCTTTCGAGCAGGAAAAGCTGCCGGATATAATTGTCGGAGGATTCTACGGTTTGCTCTGGCGCATTGCTAAATCCGTATATACATTTATTATAATACTGCTGGTAGTGGAATCGCCGTACTTTATTGCGGCATTAATCTCGAGTTGGATGGATGCCGAATTGCCCGTGCTTCTGTATGCTCTAATGTTCGCCGGGCTGTTTCTATTTCCTATAGCTATCCTGACGGCGGCGGTCGGCAAAGACCTGACGATGCTGAGGCCCGATTATTTTCTCGTTACGATATCAAGGGCGTTCAGGCCTTATCTGGTGACGGCCGTGCTTCTTGGCGCCGCTGCCGTGCTTCAGATGCAGGCGAACCAGTATTCGGGCCAGTCTCCTGCCGCGGCAACAGGAGGCCATTTGTTGCTGAATCTGACTGTTCAGGCAATCGCTCTGTTTGCGATGCGGTCGATAGGCTTGTTTTTCCGCCACTATAGCTGCCTGCTGCCGTGGTGAAAGGTTCGAGATCTTTTATGACGATTCGCTTCAACTGCCCGAATTGTGATGAGCTGATTGCCTTTGCCGACAAATACAGCGGCAAGCAGGCACGATGCACATCCTGCGGGCAACGCTTCATCATTCCATCCGAGGACAAGGAGACGCCCAAAAAGGTCGAGCCGCCCGCAGAAAAAGCCGAACCGGTGCCCGGTTTTTACCGCGCGGTATTTATTGATAGCTGGAAGCTGTTCGCCAGGCCACAGAATGCAACCGGGCTGGTTTTTGTTACCGCCGCGGTATGCTTTAAGTTCTTTACGGGCCACACGGATTATTCTTTTACTATGGGCATGTTCCGGGTTCAGGCCCAGGTCGGTCTGGTAGTAACGCTGTCCGCGTGGGGATGTTTGTTCTGGTATTATATGGAAATCATCTGCACGACGGCGAACGAGACCGACGAGCTGCCGGACGTCTATATGGGCGGCCTGTTCGGCTATATCTGGAACGTTATCAAGTCTTTAAGCATTTTTGCGGTCGGTCTTTTTGCCGTCCTGCTGCCCAGCATTATCTTCATATCGATATCGCGAAGCACCGGCGTCGTATCACAGGTGTTGAGCATTGTCGGGCTCTTTGCTTTTCCGATGGCCATTCTGACCTTCTCGGCGGGCGGGGATGTATTGATGGCGTTCCGGCCGGATTATATTTTCAAGCCTATCGCGAGGGCTTTTTGGCCTTACCTTCTCGTAGCGGGCCTGTTCTTATTAGCATGGGAGCTGCAATTGAGAACCATCGGCTACGGCCGGCTCATCGGCAGCGACAATCTCGTTATAGGATTACACCTGCTGGCAAATCTCGCTGTCCAGGCGCTGGCGATAATATCGATGCGCTCGATTGGCTTGTTCTACCGGCACTATATCTGCTATTTCCCCTGGTAGCGGCT
>CAZTDF010000153.1:6684-8188 GCA_964612465.1 uncultured Pirellulales bacterium | reverse complement strand
CCCTCGCTGTCGGTGCCGGTCCAGTTCAACGCGATCTCGGCGGTCTCTTTTTTGTACAGCCATCCGCTGGATGTGCCGTCCACCTCGGCGGAAAAGGCGGTCCCTTCAGCTACGTAGGTGATGGTCGAGAGCTTGTTAAAGGGATTCTGTGGGATGCTCTTTAAATAAGGCCCATAGAGGAACGGGGCAGAAGGAACAGTCGACGGAGATGCTGTGCCGTCTTCCATGGTAGTCCCTGTAAGTTGAAGACTCACGAATCCAATAGCTACACCTCCCCCAGCTACATATCCCGGCGGATACCCGCTGTGCTGCAATTTGTATAGTTCAAGCTGGGTTCGAATTGTTACAAGATTGGTTTTGGAAGCTGATTCCTTGGCGGTTGCAACATTGCCCTGGAAGGTGGGTATAACAATCGCCGCCATGATGCCTAAAATCGTGACCACAATTATCAATTCAACGAGTGTAAAACCCTTTTTTTTCATTATTCCCATTCTCAAAAGATAGAAACTACAGTATGTATGCACTTTATCGACTATTCTGAAAGCCGACTTTGCCGGGAAAATCCGGTTTTTTCCAGACAGCGCATTTGTTGAAAATCTTTTTTTTTGTTAAAAAAGTGGTGAAAACAGGCCGTAACGACCTATAATATCTGTGTTTAGTGCCCAACGTGGATTCCGGCTGCTCTTGATGGCGAGAATCCACGTTATTAGCCTTAAAAAGCGTGATTTTTCGTTTTTTCAGCAGTTTTTTTAGGACGGAGTGCCATAAGGTTGTCACTGTCAACAAAATTTCCTTGCGAAATACTTTACGAACCGCTATATTCGAGTTATCGGAACAAGAATCGTTTTATTAATTTTTTGAGGAGTGAAATTATGAAAAGTGCAAACAAATGTAAAAATGTAGGTTTTTCAACAATTTTATGGGCTGTTATTGCGGCTGTACTATGTGCCGCGCCACCTATCCAGGCTGATGTGACAGTTCCCGCTGGAGAAGAGTGGGACATCGATTATGATGTAGGTTATTTCTTACATGTCTATGGGACAGCAAATCTGGATACAGGAGCTTATGCCGCCTATGGCATCTATGCCTACAGCGGAAGCACGGTAAATATTCGGGGCGGTAATGTTGGTTCCGGATTCGGTGTTTCCGTATCTACCGACTCGCCTGTTGCTGTCGTAACGGTTTATGGTACGGATTTCGTAGTAGATACTGGAGAAATTGTGGATGGCAGTTGGACACCGGGTGTTGGCACGCTTACTGGCTGCTATGAGAACGGCGATCCAATCAGTCTGCTGTTCTACAGCGACTTTCCTATCTATCTGTCGGCACCAGGCGTCACCAATCAACCTCCGATCGCAATTGCCGGCCAGGAAGGCCTGATGGGACCCGGGGGTAAAATCCACTCGATCTACAGCAGTGAACAAGACACAACCATTGTTTTAGGACAAGCGAGCGATCCGGAAGATGAGCCTATTGAATACCGCTGGCTCGAAGGTGAGACGGT
>CAZTDF010000153.1:0-6584 GCA_964612465.1 uncultured Pirellulales bacterium | reverse complement strand
GGTTCGCATACGTACCTGGCTCCAGGTGTGTATACCGTCACGGTTACGGTCACGGATCAGAATGGCGGAGAGGCATCCAGCACGGCTTATGCGGCGGTGTACGAACCTGGAACCTGCAATCTCGTCACGGGCGCAGGTTGGTTCCCGGAAGAACAATCTAAGTGTGGAAAAGCCATTTTCGGATTCGTTGTCAGACAGTGGGGATGCTATCCCGCCGGCTTGATGCATTTCCGTTGGGGCAATAACCGGTTCCGGGCCACGGAGATTGACTGGCTCGTTATCTCAGATGATGAGAACTCGGCATGGTTTTTCGGCGTGGGGACCATCAATGGTCAGGGAGAGTACTATTTCATGGTCGAGATATGTGAGCAACCTGACAGCATCTGGATTACGATTTGGGACGAATATGATAATGAGGGCCTAATAGAGATCTCACGCGGACGTATCAGAATCCGGCAGTGGGGCGGCTAACGAATGCTGCACAGTCCTATGGACTCCTTACGAAGAACGGTTCAAAGTACTGCTTGTGCAACTGATTTGATCTCGAAAGGGCTGTAAGCATTATGCTTACAGCCCTTTGCACTTTCTGTTTATTTCCAAATTATGCTTTGTTGGTCCTATAGTAATTCCGGTCTGTGTGCAGAATTAAATTATTAGGAAATTACAGTTTGTTTTAGCCGGATTATTCCGTATTGTTTATATAGACAAGATCTTTATGCAATGGGGGGATTGTTCAATAAGTCGTTCTGCAAGTACATTTTTTTCATCACAGCTTTCAAAGCTGGAATTCTCATAAACAACTTCGATGATCTGTTTTGATTGATATTGTCTCGTTAATGGAAAAGTGGGGTGCTCTATTTAGGGGGGAGTGGAGCTATGGAAAAGCAGGAAAAAAGTCTAAAAGTCAAGTTAACTACAATTGTATTTTGTATTCTGGCGATTTTGCTGTGCGCTGCACCATGCAGTGCCCTGCTTGTTGACGTAGATGAAATTGCCGATATCGACTACGCCATTGAGGACGATTTTTTGGATGTGAATGGGACGGCGAATTTATATCCGGGCGCATACATAGACTGGGGCGTCTATGCCTCTACCGGCTGCACGGTCAACATTTACGGCGGCCAAATCGGCGACGGTTTTTTCGTATTGCTTTACACCGGAGAGCCGATGCCGGTCGTAACGGTCTACGGCACGGACTTTGAGCTGGACGGCGTACCTCTTGATCCTCTGACCGATTATTTCATGACTGATTCCTCCGGATACGGAGTATTGACGGGGACTTATGAAAACGGCGATCCCATTGATCTATTATTTTACAGCGATGTGCCGATTTTTCTACAGTCACCACAACCTTCTGATATTGAGGTAACGATTGATATCAAGCCCGGCAGTGATAAAAACAACATCAATCTCAAATCATGGGGAATTGTGCCGGTCGCGGTCTTAACGACGGATGATTTCGATGCCGGCACGGTTGACCCGGCCACCGTAGAATTCGCCGGAGCTGCACCTGTGCGATGGAAGCTCGCGGACGTCGATCACGATGGCGATGATGATATGATGTTCCATTTCAGGACGTGGGAGCTGGATCTGGACCAAGACAGCACAGAAGCCACCTTGACAGGCCAGACAACCCAAGGGGTTCTAATCGAAGGAAGCGATGAAGTGCGGATCGTCTCGTGTTGTCGAATAGGTGTAAAAAATAAATTCTTCTTCGGCAATCACCGGCCCGTTCGGAATTGCAGAAATAGAAATCCAATTAGACCATCAGGAAAAGGCTGTAAGTGTAATGTTTACAACGGACGTCATAAATCAGGCCGATGAAAAAACGCCTTGGATCACGATAAACGTCCCGGATTACCTGTGCATCGCCTTGATTAAAATCTCGAACAAGCTATAGTAACTTCGTCTGCTGCGAGGGTGAAAAAGCACAGATGCTTACCGTTCTACTTAGACCAGAATGGCCGCCTTCCTGTCGGGGATAATATTCGAAAAAGACTTTGCGTGCCGCCCGTACAGGAGTAGAGAAACGCACGGGAAAGCTAATCTTTTTGCTTTCTTCTGACCTGTACTTTCAGTCCGGCAAGGAGCGATTCGAGCAGTTCCATCGGCAGGCCCATTACGTTTGTCAGGCTGCCCTCGATTTTTTCGACGAATTCGTCGCCGGTCTCCTGTATGGCATACGCCCCGGCCTTGTCCCGCCAGGAGCCGCCTTTGATGTGGTCGGCGATTTGCCCGGGCGTCATTTTCCTGGGATAAACGGTCGTGCTGTCACTATGTACCAGCTCCGTACCGTCGCTGAGCCTGACAATTGCCACGCCGGTTATTACCTTGTGAGGCTCGCTGAAGAGTTTTCTGGTAATCTGCTCGGCCTCTCTGGCATCGGCGGCTTTGCCGATGATCCGGCCCTGGAAATCCACGATAGTATCGGCGCCGATTACAAATGAGTCCGGGTGCTTGCGGGCGACACTTTTAGCCTTGGCCAGCGCCAGCCGTTTGGCGTATTCGACGGGGTCCGCCTTCTCCGCAGTAAAAGTTGATTCGTCGACTTCCGGCAGAACGACCGTAAACTCATAGCCGGCTTCGGACATTAAATGCCTGCGCCGAGGTGAAGCTGATGCTAAAATGAGAGGTGCCGGATTTTTTTCGGGCATTTATTTTTCCTATGATACACCTTCGGGCGGCGTATCGTATCGTTTTTATTGCTTTGGCTCATCTGCGACAATTTGCCGGCAGAAGGCCAGGTATTCTTTCTCGACCGGCTCATAATCATCGCCGATATATTCGTGAAATAATACCAGACTAACGAGATGATTCCAGAGGATATTTCGGGGGATATTTCTATCGACGGCGATTTTCCTGCTGGCCTCATCGAGCGGCCAGTTTCCCCTCAGGCCGTCCGCGAGCAGCCGGCGATAGTCACCAAGCCTTTCACCGCCGCCCGCTTCCCGCAGGAAACGTATCAGGGCGTAAGATTGGCTGTAGAAACCCAGTACCGTTTCAGTCTGATCGGTCGCCAGCACGTCGCCGGGGGTTGTCGCGATCAAGCCTCTTAGCGGCAGCATTTTATCTTTTGACATCGTCTTTTTCAGCGCATTCAATCTGTAGGTGTTTTCAGCCGGCTCAAAATCAATTATTCCGTCGCCGTTTATCTGCGTCTCGAATAACATTGCAATTCCTTCGTCGAGCCAGCTCGGCAGGCGAAACTTGAAATGCCTGTTGCTGAACTGGTGCCATCCCTCATGGGCCAGAACGGAATAAGTTCGTTCGATGCCGATGTCATACGCTACACACGCGCCGTTATGGCAATACGCGCCGGCCTTTATCCGGCGGAAGATTTCCGCCTGCTCGCCGGTGAAGTTATTCGTGAAATCTTCCCACTGCCGGCGGTCGGCGAATAGATAAATGATAAATCTGTATCTTGTCTCGATGGGTTCGGGCAATTGAAGATTATAGGCCTTATATGCCGACTCGATAAACTCGGGACACTGGCGGAGCAACATAGGATCCAGAAGTGTCGTGAAAATCTCGTAGTGGGCGGTTGTTAGTTTCAACCCCGGGCCATGCTGATTGTTCCAGACTTCAACCGCTTTTAAGTCCGGCGGATTCTGCTGCCGTAAATGTTCGATCATCTCGGCACAATTGTCCGACTGCTCGGCGCCGACTTCTCCAGCCTTGATTCTATCGGACTGACAGCCGGCCAGGCAGACAATCACGATGATCCAAATCAGCGTAGATTTTCTCAGCACAAACCTTCCTCCAATCGAACGGTTAGGCATTTAAACCGGCAATCCTCCGCCTTGCCGGGATTGAGTTAAAATCAAGAATCGCATCCAAAACTCCTCACTGTTTGTACCATCGGTAGTAAATAGTGGTAAATCCAAAATATTTTGTCCACGAGGGCAGTATTTTTCGCCTAAACTAATGGCCGGCTGGATGCGAATGATGCCCGTGAACTGTTGAAGATTTACTGCCCGAGTCTCTCGCTCAAAAACTATATGTCTTTGAAGTCCGCTCCGAATACTTCGGCGGTAAAAAAATTGACTTGCGTTTGCGGATCTTTCCAAGCGTCGGGGGCGAGGCCCGCTTTATGAGCGCAGCAGTAGGAAAGAAATTCCTCTTTGCTCCAGCCGGTCTCGGTGGCGACCTGGGGCAAAAAGCAGCCGGAAGCATGGCCTCGTCTTATGTAGATGCCGTCGACGCCCAGGCGGAGGCTCAGCGGATCATCAGTCCGCTTCAGCGGTGAGAGGACGGAAATCTCAACGTCCAAATTCTCCAGCTCTCGGACTGTGATCGGGTCGGCGAGAAAACGCGGATCACCGGTCGCCGAAGCCTTGGCCATCTCGGCAACTAATTCAATCAGTGGGCTATCGGAAGTGAATTGGCCGATGCAGCCGCGCAGCCGGTTGCGGTTCTTCAATGTCACGAAGCAGCCGCACGGAGCATTCAGTTCAGGATCGTCCGATTCGGGCGTCGTGATTTTCTGTCGCATGATAACCGCCTCGACGGTATTGCGGGCGACATTAAGGAGTGTTTGTTTTTGTTGATCGTTCATAATAAAAAACTCAATATTTAGCCCCCGGTTCCACCGGGGGTTTCCTAATAAAGCCGGTAAATATTAAAACGACTCACCTTATCCACCATCATGCCGTTGCATCGAGGGCCTGATGGTCGCTACGAGCTGTTTTTTGCCTCGCCCGCCAGCGCAGCTTTGCGTTCACGGCTGAACCGGGCAATCGCCATCGTTACCGTAAATCCTACGAGTACCATTCCCATCGCTCCGACAACATGACCGACCGCGGGGGTAAACTTCCGGGTCGGCCAATCATCTTTGTCGAGCTCGGTTATTGTTTCCTCGGTCATCACCTGCCCCTTGACCACCTGCCCGGGCACCGGCATGACCGGCTCCTGGAACGGCCACAGTCCGACGACCGCTCCGACCAACAGCCCGAGCAATACACCGAGTGTCGGCCGCGCATAACGAGCCAGCAGCCATTTCAGGGCGTTGCTCACCACGACCACGCCGATCACTACCCCTACGCCGAGCGGAATAATGACTGTTAGCATGGGGGGGATCGCCTGTGGGAAGTTGGCGCTCATGGCCGCCTCCTTTACTTTATCGATAGCCCCAAGGACAGGTACGTAGACGCCGAGCACAAGCATCAGGTATCCGCCGCTGATGCCCGGCAGAATCATTGCGCTGGCACCGATTATGCCCGCAGTAAACATTAACGGCAGGCTGTCTGAAGCAGCCGTCTTTTCGACTCCCAGCGATTGAATCGACGCCACTGCCGCCATGACTACGAATCCAACGATCGCGCCGATCCAAACCCCAGCAGTCGCCCGGTCAATCATCTTCCACACGACCGGCACGCCACCCAGGGTCAACCCGATGAACAGGCTGTACATTACCCACTGGTGATTGAGTACCAGGTCTTTGACGGTTCCCGCCAACAGCGGTATAGTCACAGCAGCAGCCCCCAGCACCAGAGCGAGCGTCAGTAGACCGGACTTCCGCCACTTCAGCGAGGTAACGTCGGCCAGTGAGCCGATGAATCGCGGGTAAATGCCTGCAGCCAGCAGCATAGTGCCGCCGCTGATGCCGGGTACGAGGTTCGCCATGCCCATTAGCACGCCGCCGCCGACGCATCGCATTGCAATACCGGACGTCACTGGTTGTGTTTTCTTGTCGGTGGCAACACCAGCGTCACTCGTGGCTCGTAATTCAACGCCGGATACTTCCGGCTGGTGACTCGGTTCAGGATATTCTATTTCAGTATCGGTCATTCACTATTCCCTTCTGTCTCTACTGTTCGTATTCTTCGAACAGATTCGGCCCTTCGTCCTTTGCCTTCTGGGTAGGTTGTGAATCAGGTGTGTTGTTTCGTCCGGAAGGAAATTCTATAATCCTTGCCCCGGTGCCGGGTTGCGGCTCAGGTTCCTGCGGCAAATTCTCGCCGGGGATGTATGGAATCAATCCCAGCCCGTATGCCTCCTGCTGAAATTCGAGCGGGGCAGTGCGGGCATCTACAATGAGTCCGTCGACCTCCAGCATCCACACCAGCGGGTTGTCCCCGATCAGCGATGGCAGGCACCAGTCCGGATCGAATTGCATCAGGTCGAACTCATCGCGGATAATTTTTGATTTGGTCTGCATCGTCTGCTGCGAGACTCCGAAACCATCGGCCAATTGGGCCGAGGTCATATGAGGTGACTGGCTGGGGTCCTGGAGGAAATTGATAAAGCCGATAGCATGAACTATCCCGCTGGCCCAACTGGCCGGCTTACCCTTTTCCAATGGCAGCCCCTCCTCGTAAGCGCCCCACGTCAGGTCCTCGCAAAGCTCGCGATAGTTCTCATCGAGATTAATCCGGCAGAAGTTATTAGTCAGTTCAACAATTCGCTCCGCCGCATTGAAGGCCTCATCATGAAAATCTTTAGTATCTATATCTGCCCGCTGCTTATTATTTTTTGTCTTCTTTTTCTCTTTCATCTGCAAATTTCCCTGCCGGCCCACCGGCCGTAAACAATACCGCAAAACGAGTCACCAACGCACCCAACAGAACATAACCTAAAATCACCTG
>CAZTDF010000152.1:8243-11819 GCA_964612465.1 uncultured Pirellulales bacterium | reverse complement strand
GGCTCGTTCGTTATCTTCTTTCCGCAGGATGCCCACGCCCCGCTCGTAAGCAGCGGAGAAATCCACAAAGTCGTTTTGAAGATTGCCGTCGAATAAAAATCAATTAAAAGGCACCCGGCAATGAATTGCCGGGCTAAATATGGGGGAAATTCGGCTGGGCAAATTCTCCGTGATATTTTCGAGCGGCCTGGTCGTAAGCTTTGGCGGCGTCGATCTCATCGCCGAAGTAGCCGAGGTGGTGTCTCTTGTGATCGCAGGTTATCTGGGCGGCCCATTTTTTGTTTCGTTTGTGCCAGTGGACGCCTTTGTATTTTGAGCTTTTGTGCCGGCTGGCGCGGAGGTTCCGGCAGTTCTCGGCGAAGGTGCAGATCCGCAAATTTTCTTTCCGGTTGTTCAGGTCGTTATGGTCGATATGGTCCACGACCAGATGGTCCGGAGCGTTCATTATCTGGCGGTGCATTTTGATGCTCCTGCCGCCGGCTTTCCGCACGGCGTAGAAATTCCCGCCCATACCCTCGGCGAACCAGGTATATTTGCTCAGCCACAGATAGTCTTCGGCATCGACGACGGTGAACAGGCCGCGAGTCAGAGGTATTAGGCGCGGCCTTTCGTTCCGCAAATTGGCGAAGCATGATGGGTAGAAATTTTCGCATTTCTGCTGGAGCGGGCGGATGCTCCATCTGCCTACGGAGCCTGTTTTCTGCCGGCAAATCAGAACCGCCCTGCCCGAACCGGTGGCATAAGTTGAAAAGCAACAATTATCACATCTTTTTTCGTGGGCCATGAGTTATCCCCCCTCGTGGCAAGCTGAATTGCGTTAAATACATGGGGTAAATGTGTATTATTAAAGCTAAAACCCCATTTTAGGCGGTATTATATCATAATTAGCCAGATTTTTCAAGAGAATTATGCGAGCAGGTTTGGTTGAAAAGGTCTTTTGGGCGATTTTTGCCGATGGGCATTGACATAAATCAGCCGGCCTGATAAAATTCAGCTTTTAGTTGGAGCAAGATTTGTGGTGAGAGTAGCTCAGCTGGTTAGAGCACCGGATTGTGGATCCGGGGGTCGCGGGTTCGAATCCCGTCTTTCACCCTTCAGGAGAACATGGGGGACAGATGCCTGCCCGGCGCCCTGATTATGAAGTTGAGCAGTAGCGTCGTCTGGGCGGTTGCCGGCAATCCGGAAAACGAAGAAGGAGAAACAAAATGAACAAACGCAATTCTTATTCAAACCTGCCGTTAACTCTTGCCGTGCTGACTTTTGTTTTAGTCAGCCTTTTATATGCAGTCACAAGCACAGGCGCCGAGCGAGCGTTGAATAAGCCGCCGAAAGGCTTTGTCGCCCTGTTCAACGGCAAAGACCTGTCCGGCTGGAAAGGACTTTTGAAAGGTCCGTATGACAATCCGTCAAGACGGGCGACGCTGACGCCGGACAAACTGAAGGAACTGCAAAAGGAAGCGGACGGTGACATGCGGGCACACTGGAAGGTCGCGGATGGCGCGCTGGTCTTCGACGGCAAGGGACGCAGCCTGTGCACTGCGAAGGATTACGGCGACTTCGAGATGTTAGTGGACTGGAAAATCCTGAAAGACGGCGACAGCGGCATTTATCTGCGAGGCTCACCCCAGGTACAGATATGGGACACGCAGCGACCGAGCGCCGATGTCGGTTCGGGCGGTCTGTACAACAACCAGAAGAATCCGAGCAAGCCGACAAAGAAAGCCGACAAGCCCGTCGGGCAGTGGAACAGGTTTAGAATCTTCATGATCGGCGAGAAGGTCACGGTTATGCTGAACGGCCAGATAGTCGTCGACAACGTAATCATGGAGAACTACTGGGACCGAAGCATACCGATTTATCCGAAGGGCCAGATCGAGCTTCAAAATCACGGCAACAATCTGTACTTCAGGAACGTTTTCATCCGTGAAATACCACGCGAAAAAGGCACCAACCAACTGACCGCGCAGGAGAACGCCGAGGGCTTCGAGCGGCTTTTCAACGGCACCGACATGACAGGCTGGGTCGGCAATAAAGAGGGCTACGCCATCAAAGACGGCATTATGATTTGCGATCCGTCTCTCGGGGGCAGCGGAAATCTCTACACGGAAAAAGAGTACGGCGACTTTATCTTCAGATTCGAGTTTCGCCTTACACCCGGCGCCAACAACGGGCTGGGGATTCGTGCACCGCTCACGGGCAATGCAGCGTACGACGGGATGGAGCTTCAGATTCTGGACGATCAGTCTCCGCGGTATACGGGCTGGCTAAAGGACTACCAGCATCACGGCTCGATATACGGCGTCGTGCCGGCGAAAAAGGGCCACCTCAAACCCGTTGGCGAGTGGAACTATCAGCAGGTGACGGCAAAAGGCAAACAAATAAAGATAGAGCTGAACGGCACGACCATTATCGATGCCGACATCGAGAAAGCGAGCACGCCCAAGGCTATCGACGGCAACAATCACCCCGGCCTCAAGCGTAGCAGCGGCCACATCGGCTTTTGCGGACACGGCGACCAGGTCGAGTTCCGCAATATAAGAATCAGGTCTCTTGATTAAACTTCCAACGACTCGCAGACAATAATAAGGGAAAGACAATGACTAACAAAAGAATCAGCAAGATAGCGAACGTAACCCGCAGGGATTTCCTGAAAGGCTCGGCTCTCGCGGCGGGAGTTGCTATTGCCTGGCCGACAATTGTCCCTTCATCGGTTTTCGGCGCCGATACCCCGAGCAACCGCATCACGATCGGCTGCATCGGCACCGGAGGTCAGGGCAGCAGCAATATGAGGGGATTCCATGCGAAGTCCGGCTGCCAGGTGGTGGCTGTATGTGATGTCGACGCAGCCCACAGAGAAAGTGCCCGCAATAGGGTAGGGCTCGACCCGAAGTCTTGCTATAACGATTTCCGCGAGGTGCTGGCCCGAAATGATATCGACGCGGTCTCTATCGCGACGCCCGATCACTGGCATGTCCCGACGTCCATCGCCGCAGTTCGTGCCGGCAAGGATGTCTACTGCGAAAAGCCGCTGACTTTGACAATTGCCGAAGGCCGGACCCTCGTGAACGAAGTAAAACGCTATGGCCGGGTCTTCCAGACAGGCTCCCAGCAGCGCTCCGGTAGCGAGTTCCGCAAAGCCTGCGAGCTTCTCGTCAACGGCCGGATAGGAAAACTGCACACCATGAGAGTGGGAATCTCGGGAAACAACAGGACGTGCGAGCCGACCTGGACGCCCGAGCCGGTGCCGGAAGGTTTCGACTATGATATGTGGCTGGGACCCGCCCCGTGGGAACCGTACCACACCCAGCGATGTCACTACCAGTTCCGCTTCCTGCTGGAATACTCCGGCGGGCAAATGACCAACTGGGGAGCGCACCATCTGGATATCGCCCAGTGGGGCAACCAGTCGGACAACACCGGGCCGGTGGAAATTCGCGGCAAGGGCGAGTTCCCGAAAACCGGGCTGTTCACCACGGCACTGAATGCGGAGGTCGAGTACACCTATGCCAGCGGCGTTAAAATATTACTCAGCAAAGGCGGCGGCACGCGATTCGAGGGCACCGAAGGATGGATTTA
>CAZTDF010000152.1:1529-8143 GCA_964612465.1 uncultured Pirellulales bacterium | reverse complement strand
ACCGAATGACCTGGCGCCCAAGACGAGCGCCCTGGAGACTGTAAGGAAATCCGAATTACAAATAATTTTCGATGATGTGAGGTTTATTATGAATTGTACGAAATTGGTTGCTATGCTGTTAGCGGTTAGTATTACAGGTAGCGTTGCCTGCGGGGCGGGATTTTCATGGAAGGATACAGAGGGAAAGTACCTGGACCTGCTGTATGATGGGCGGAAGGTGACGCGGTATATGTACGACTATGATGAGTCGAGCGAGCAGCGGATATTCGAGACATATAAAGTGTTTCATCATGTTTTCGATGAGAAGGGCGAAAATTTGCTGACGAACGGGCCGGATGGGGAGAATCCGTATACCAAGGAAATTTTATACCCGCATCATCGCGGAATCTTCATCGGCTGGAGCAAGCTGCAATTCGAAGGCAAGTCGTACGATACTTGGCACATGACCAAAGGCGTCAGACAGGTCCATCAGAAATTCATAGAGAATAAAGCGGATGCGGAAAAAGCGACATCAACGGCACTGATTCACTGGAAGAACGGCGATGGTAAAGTCATGGTGGAAGGGAAGCGAACGACGACGGTGTATAGGCCGGGCGATGGAACAATAGTGCTGCTGGATTTCGAGACGGAGCTTAAAGCCCCCAACGGCGAGGTATATCTCAACGGTGACCCGGAGCATGCAGGTTTTCAGTACCGATCTGGCGACGGCGTTGCGAAGGGGCCGGCCGAAGACAAGGCAAAGTATCTGTTCCATAAAGCAGGTATCGACCCGAAAAAGGACAAGGACCTGCCGTGGGTTGCGCTGGAGTACGGTCTGAACGGCAAGAAGTACAGCGTTCAATATATGAGCGATCCGTCCAATCCGAACGCCGATGCGGTTTATTCGGCTTACCGGGATTATGGGCGATTCGGCGAGTTCTTCAAGCATACAATTGCCGCCGGGCAAACATTAAAGCTGCGGTATCGTATCCGGGTGAGCGAAGGATCACTGCCCGACCGCAAAACACTGGCGAAGCAATATGCGGCGTTCACAACGAATTAACCAGCCACCTCTGTAGTTGGCCCGGCGTAAAGTTCGAAGAGATCATGCGAAAATCGATTGGTAAGGCAACATTATTGCTATGGCTGACTGTTTTAACGGCAGTGCTTATCCTGACTGTGTCACCAGCGAAAGGCAATTCGGATGTATTGATTTTCGAAGGTGACTTCGAGAGCGGCGACCTTAAAAAGTGGAACAAAGAACTGGGGCGGGAAGATTCGGCACAGATCGTTACCAATCCGGTTCGCGCCGGCAAGCACTCCGTTCGATTCGAGCTTCGCAAGGACGACCCGATCGTTGCCAGCAGCAAACGGGCCGAGCTGACCCTAAAGAAGGAGCCGAAGGTCGAGGTCGAACGCTGGTACGGATTCAGTATTTTTCTGCCCGAAGATTATAAGCGCGACGCCCTGCCGGAAATTGTCACGCAATGGCACGCTTTGCCCGACCTCTCGGCCGGCGAAGTCTGGCGCAGTCCGCCGCTGGCTGTTTTAACGCAAGACGGGAACTGGCGAATAAATTGGCGCTGGGATGCCGACCGGATTATGAAACGCAACAAACCGGACGGCTCGAAAAGCCGGGAACTGGGCAGGTATGAAACAGGCGTCTGGACCGACTGGGTCTTCCATGTGAAATGGTCATGGCAGTCCGACGGCCTGCTGGAAGTTTGGAAGAACGGCAGGAAACAAATTCGCTACGAAGGCCCTGTAGGCTACAACGACCGGAGCGGCGTCTACTTTAAGACCGGGATTTACAAATGGGTCTGGAACATGACGCCGGAGAAAGACCAATCGACAACCGATAAACGTGTTATCTTCGTTGACGAGGTCCGCATCGGCAGCCCTAAAGCAACATATAAGGATGTCGAGCCGGGCAGTGGCAAGGTTACAAAAAAAGAAACTGACAGAAGTGACAAATGATTGTGAGAAAATAGTTACGCAAGACACTTGTTCCGATTGTGACCATCCCAGTAGGGGCAGGCCCGAGTGCCTGCCCTGGGCAACCACATAGGGTTGCTCCTATGGCTGCTACCCGCTGTCACGGCCGGAATGTCAAACCTTTCAGCGAATCGCCCCGGCCGTCCGTAATGCGCAGAAACAATCCCCAATTAAACTCGGTATTGCAGACTTTAATCAGGACCGTATTTTCACCATTCTCAAGCTGGACGGAAAGGATGTCACTGTCAGGCGCCGCGGCGCGTTCTATATTCTCAGAGAGAATCTTCTCGCCGTTAAGCCAAACTGTAGCGGTATCGTTGGTGCCGAGTCGAATCTGTGCCGGGCATGTCTTTGGGCTGATAATCTTACAACAAGCGTAAGCACAAACCCAGTCCGTCGGCGACAAATGCTCCAGGAAATCCAGGTATCCAGTAGCATCAACCGAAGCACTCTGCCAATGCACCCGGGCGTCACTTCCGGCATAGTCTGCATCGAAATCAATTTCTTCTTCCGGCGGAAAAATCGTACCGAAATTGTTGAGGCTCTTGCGCCCGAATGGGCCGATTATTCTAAATTCCTTTACAAAGTTTAACAATTGCAGGAATTCATCCGACGTGCTCTCTCTGACCATCCGGCTTATCTCTTTCATCCGGTCGGAGGACATCCATTTCTCTCTCAATACGGACTTGAAATCGTCCAGCCGCTCGTCAATCGGCAGAGTCGAGTTGCCGACGTTGCCGTATTTAGCCACATCGGCTTCGGTAAAGTGCCACCAGGTCGCCCCGTGGCCGTAAATCCAGCAATAACGCTTGCCGGCCAGCAGCATCCCCGCATACTGGTTGCGAAAATCTTCCGGGGGATAATTACTGCTCTTGTCCGCGTAAGAACCGACGATTTTGTCGCCGAACTTTTCGACCTTACCGCTGTAACCTATACGCTCGCCGTTCTCATCCAGAATGTCACGGTAATATCCGAGCGGCCAGCCACCCAGGACGATGGAACACTTTTCTTTCCAGTACCGGGCCGTCGATTCATCCAGGTTGTCCAGTATCCTGGAATTCAAATTTTGCGTATAATGAATCAGGCCGAGGGTGTTGACCATTTTATAGGAGCGTTCCGTCAGCAGGTGGACTCCGCCGGGCGCATCCGATTCGGCCATGCCCTGTACCATTCCGACAAAAAGGTCCGTGGCCAAAGGCCCGTAGTAGTTGATGCCCTCGGGCAGCGTTAAGAACACCATGTCCGGATAACTTTCCAGCATCGCCTTGGTCAGTTCCCGCCCCCTCTTAACGGCTGCCGAGCGCAGCTCGTCTTTCGTATAACCTTTATAATCATAACCCTGCCAATCCAGGTCATACTGCTCGCCCACATATTCAATGTCCAGGGCTATACCTCGACAGCCGGCCATTCTGGCGAACCGGGCGGCCTGGCGGAAATTCTCATTAAACTTTTCCCATGCGGCATCATCCGTCCATAGCGGAACGTGGCTGTAAAAGGCCACCTTGATGAAATTCTCTGTAATTCCGTGCTTGCGACATTCATCGTTGCAGAGCTTGATTCGCTTAAAGGTCTGGTCGTTTTCGCCGCGAGTCGTGTCGTCACCGTCGGCAGCCCAAATATCATCAGCCCAGTTCCTCATTATGCCCGAAAACAAGAATCCATCGAAGCCGGTTGCCTTCCACTCGGCGGCAGTGTCTTTGAGATACTCGGGAGTAATGGGGCTAAACAGCAGCGTATTCGGTGTGGATATTCGACTTTGTTCCGCACAGCCGCAAATCAACACGATACCGATAAGTGAAAAAAATAGATTTCTCACGATACTCTCCAAAATCAAATGTGCACGACTTTTATGCCGGCAAGCTGGCAGTACGCTTTGAACGGAAGTTCGAGGTCACCGTATATGAAAAGCTGGTGGAAGCCCTTTGTGTCACGTGCGTCGGCGACGTCGTCCAGCTCCAGCTCGACCGAAGTCCGGCAGCCGCCCGCCGGCGGGGTCTCGATGTTGCGAAGCACACGGCCGGTGCCGAGGATGATGGACTCGGGCCCCTGGAATTTCATAATAGTCACCTTCTGGCCGATGCGCCAGAGCACCTGCATAGCGACGCCAACGTTCGACTCGGAGTGGCTCCGCAGGATAAAAGGCTCGGGGGACTTGTCGAAACCGTCGAGTCTGGTAGCACACGTGCAATGGGCCCCCATTAGCGTATTATTGACCGTATTTGGCGCCGGGTCCTGCATAAAACCGGGCCGATCGAACAGAAGATTAGTCAGCCGGGTGGAAATAGCGGCGTTCCAGTCGGCCTCGCACGTACCGAGCCCACCCTCGTCACGAAGTCTGGAGAACGCCA
The DNA here is from genome assembly GCA_964612465.1 of uncultured Pirellulales bacterium. Lineage (GTDB taxonomy): Bacteria > Planctomycetota > Phycisphaerae > Sedimentisphaerales > Anaerobacaceae > JAFGPJ01. Next base: position 3,821 of record CAZTDF010000152.1, on the reverse strand, counting down.
TACAGGGTGGCTGTATCAGGCGGTTACTTACAGGCCCCAGGCAATCCATCGAAAAGCCCTGACAATTCTCAGCAGCCATCAGGCGGCGGCAAACGATATAGTTCTTGGCCGCGGCGAGTATATCTTTCTTCGTAGGCTCAACAATCTTCTTGGCATTCTTTGTATAATTGTCGGCCATGGCTCGCATCTCATCGCTTTCCTGAACCTTCCTGGACTCCTCCAGAAAACGCCTGGTTGGGAGGTAGTGCAGCGTCGTGCCGATGACATCGAGCTTTTTGTCCTCAGTCTTGTCGCCCGCACAGATGCAGATGCGCGTATTTTTCATTCGCCGGATAGTGCTCAGCATTCTCATGCCGAATTCAAGCCAGTCTATGTCCTGCGTCGCAGCAGTATAGACGCCGGGGATATCCCTGGTTCCCTGCAGGTGTCCCGTAAACGAAGTTCCCATAGGGCTAAATACAATCGTCGGGATTTTGCCGCGCTCCTTGGCAATTTTGTCGACGTGAGGCCACGAACCGGATCCGCTGTAATGCAGACACATGTTGGTAACTACCAGCCCGTCCGGAGGTTGTTTCTTGATTTGCTCAAGGTAAGCGCTAACCGCATTATCGGTATCAAGAGGCTCATTCCTGACATCAAGCTGCACGCCGAACTTCTGAGCGGCGGAAGTCAGCACTTCCGTATATTGACGCTGGCGCGCTTCGATATCGTAGGCGGCACCCGGCCAGCCCATCCAGTATCGGTCAACCTTCGGGCGTGCAAATACGGCCTGAACGACAGGTTTGCCGGTGGTATTCGGCTGTGCAGCAAGCAGTGACGAGGCGAAATCGAGGGGGCCTGTTTTCGCAACCATCGCCATAGCGCCGGCGCTCGCCAGGAAACTGCGACGATTCAGCATGAGTGGACAACCGGATTTGGTAGAAGTTTTATTGGTATTCATCGTTCTTGCTCCTTAAAATGTAATATGTACTATTGCTTATTTACTCCTTTACTTTTTTTCTTTTTTGCTCCTGCTCTCGGCTTGGCTGCTATCCTGGCGTTGTGGTCGTATTGAGGATTCTTTTCGGCGGGAACCGGGGCGTCAACATTCTTACGCCACTCGATGAGCGTGCGGTGCAGCTCTTTGGCCTTGTCCGGCATCGTTCCGGCAAGATCTTTTTTCTCGCTGGGGTCGTCTTTGAGATTGTACAGTTCGATTTTGCCGTCTTCGAAATATTCTATCAGCTTGAAGTCGCCCTGTCGGACCGCACCGGCCGGAGTCGTGCGCCATGGCCACTGCTGATCGTTATAAGCCTCAAGGTACGCCGGGAAATGCCAGAAAATCGCCTTGCGATTCAGAATCCCTTTGCCCCTGAGCAGCGGGACGATACTAAGGCCGTCGAGAATATGTCCCGAAGGCTGCTGAACACCCGCCATCTCCAGCATCGTCGGGTAGAAATCGATGCCGATTACAGGCACATCGCAAACGCCGCCGGGCCTGGTGACTCCGGGCCAGCGTACAATCATCGGCACGCGTATGCCGCCTTCGTAAAGCATTCCCTTCGAACCTCGCAGCGGGACCATGGACGTAGCGTTGGCATAGCCGCCGTTATCCGAGAAGAAAAATACCACTGTGTTGTCCCTCAGCTCCGGCTCATCGAGCTTTGCCATTAGCCTGCCGACGCTCTTATCGACGCTCTCGATCATCGCCGCGTAGATCGGATTATTATGGGCATCGGTGGGCTCTTTCTTTTTGTACTTTTCGATGAGCTGCTCTTTGGCCTGGATCGGCGTGTGCACGGCGTGGTGCGGCAGATATAAAAAGAAGGGCCTGCTCTTGTTGGCGTCGATGAACTTGATCGCCTCGTCGGTCAGGCGGTCGGTCAGATACTCGCCTTCTTTGCTGAAATGGCCGCCGTGGTTGCGCTCGAACGCAACATCGAAACCGCGGTCGACAGGCCGGTACGGCGATTTGCTGCCCAGATGCCATTTGCCGATGCACGCCGAGGTGTACCCGCCCTGCCTGAGTGCATCGGGGATCGTGACAACTTTGGAATCGAGGTTCGTCTTGTTCGGAGTCGGGATGAGTTTTCGCAATTTTGACTGGCCGCGTTCGGACGTCCCGACCGTATAAATGCCGTGCCGGGGCGTGTACTGGCCCGACATCAAACATGCGCGGGTCGGAGCGCAATTTGGAGCGTTCGAGTAGGCGTTCGTGAAGACGACCCCTTCGCCGGCAAGCTTGTCGATATTGGGCGTTTCATAATACCGGCTGCCCATGAAGCCCAAATCTTTCCAGCCCATATCGTCGAT
>CAZTDF010000152.1:0-1429 GCA_964612465.1 uncultured Pirellulales bacterium | reverse complement strand
GCGGCCTTCATACACGCTTTGATCTTCGCGACTATTGCCGGATGCCGGACGGCAATGTTGTTCTTTTCACCGATATCGTTTTTCAGATTGTAAAGCTCAATCGGCCCGTTGGGTTCCTTGGCGACATTTTGCCGAACGCCTTTCCAATCGCCCATCCGCACGGCCTGCCTCTTGCCCTGCTCGTGAAATTCCCAGTAGAGATAAACATGGTCGCGCTGCTCGCCGGGCCGGCCCAGCAGGGTTGGAACCATCGAAACACCATCAATGCCTTTCGGAGCTTTTACACCGACCAGCTCGCAGCAGGTCGGCAGGAAATCCCAGAACGCCGAGACATGATCACTGACCGTGTCGGCTTTTATCCTGCCCGGCCAGCGGGCAATCATCGGCACACGAATGCCGCCCTCGTACAATGCCCGTTTGTAGCCTTTAAGCGGGCCCGAACTGTCAAAGAACTCCGGATCCGCTCCGCCTTCCTTGTGCGGGCCGTTATCGCTGGAAAACATTACCAGCGTATTTTTATCCAGCTCAAGTTCTTTGAGCTTCGCCATCAGTCTGCCGACGTCGCCATCCATCCGCGTTATCATTGCGGCGTGACCTTTCTGCGGCTCGGGCCAGTCCTTATCGGTGTAGGGTTCAAACGAGGGCACTTCCATGCCCTTATTGCCCGCTTCGTTGTTAGCATGCGGGATAGTCAGGGCCAGATAAAGGAAGAACGGATTGCCCTTATTCTTCTCCACGAAGCTCAAAGCCTGCTCGGCAAACAAATCGTGCGAATAACGCTCGCGCCTGGTCGCGACGCCGCCGGGCGTCCTGTCCCGCCCGCCGATGACGTGATTGACTTCGTTCTTTAACTGGAATTTAGTTTCGTTCAGCCAGAGGTACTCCGGGTAATAGTTATGCGCGTGCCTCTGGTTGAGATAGCCGAACCAGTAATCGAAGCCCTGCCTGTTCGGGATGCCGGTGCTGTCGGGCTCGCCGAGGCCCCACTTGCCGATTATCCCGGTGGAGTAGCCGGCCTGTTTCAGCAGCTCGGCGACGGTTATATCCGACGGCCGAAGCGGCACGCGGGCGTTGCCGCGGATCAGCGCGTGGCCCGTATGCAAGCCGGTCATCAGGCAGCAGCGCGAAGGAGCGCAGACCGTGCTTCCGGCGTAGTGATCGGTGAAGCGCATCCCCTCGGCGGCAAGCTTATCGATATTCGGCGTTTCGATTGTCTGCTGCCCGTAGCAGCCCAGGTCGCCGTAGCCCAAATCGTCGGCCAGAATGAAAATAATATTGGGCGGATTTTCTACAGTCCCCGCCGGCCGGCCGGCTCCGGCACAGCCCGACAGCAGGCAGGACGCCCCCGCAGAAGCCGCCGTAACACCCATCAATTTTATGAATTCTCTCCTGGTTTGTTTGCCCATAATCATTCTCCTTAATAAGAACA
>CAZTDF010000151.1:0-11846 GCA_964612465.1 uncultured Pirellulales bacterium | reverse complement strand
GAGTTCATGGCGAGCAACGGCAGCAAAGAACCGCTGGCCGAAGGCGGTCTGCTGGATGAAGACGGCGAATCTTCCGACTGGATCGAGATTTACAATCCGACGGCCGAGGCCGTTCATCTGGGTGGCTGGTACCTGACAAACGACGCCGGCAATCTTGAACAGTGGAAGTTTCCGAACGGCGTGGCGATAAATCCGGGGCAGTTCCTTGTCGTTTTCGCTTCGGGCAAAAACCGGGCAGTAGCCGGGGCAGAACTGCACACCAGTTTCAGCCTCAACGTCGCAGGCGAATACCTGGCGCTCGTCCAAAGCGACGGCGTCACAATCGCCCACGAATATAGCCCGCAATTCCCGCAGCAGTTGACCGACGTCTCGTACGGCATGGGGCAATACGCCACATCGCTTATACCCCCGGGAGCGAGGGCTTCTTATCGCGTTCCCACGGCCGCCGACGAAGGCAAAGACTTCACCGCACTCGATTTCGACGACTCGGCATGGAACACCGGGCCCACCGGAATCGGCTTCGGCAGTACCGCACCGGGATTCGAAGTGATTTACTATAAGGCGAATACCGCCGTCGGCGACCTGGACACAGCAGAGCTGGTTATCAGCAATCCATCATACCAGAGCACAGTGGCTGCCGAGACGGCGCCGGTAATAAACTATCTGAACACCGACGGCAGCGGCCACTTCGACGCCGACAATCCGTTTCCATCAACGACAATAGGAGCAGATGTAGATGATTATGTCATCCTCGTGACCGGCAAGGTTCTGATTCCTATGGGCGGCGACTGGACGTTCGGCGTTAATAGTGACGACGGCTTCGGAGTGGAAATGACCAACGGCAACAACGTGATGACATTCTCCTACCCCGACCCCCGTTCGGCAAGCGATACAATCGTGACTTTCAACTTTCAGGAATGGGGCTTTTATGATCTACGACTGGTCTTCTACGAGCGGGGTGGCGGCTCGTCACTGGAATTCTTTGCCGCACAGGGACGTCGCTCATCGTTCGACGCATCTCGCTTCCGGCTGGTTGGGGATATGGCAAACGGCGGACTCTACGTAATCAGCTCCGGCGACGAAGCCAACACAAATATCGAGCAGCAAATGAAAAACGTCAACGCTTCGCTGTGGACGAGGATAGAATTCGAGGGCGACCAAACATACTTTTTCGACTCGCTGGCGCTACGGATGAAGTACGAGGACGCGTTCCTGGCGTATCTTAACGGCATCGAAATCGCAAGAGATAATTTTACCGGGGAGCCCGCGTGGAACTCCGCCGCCGACGGCAACCGTTCGAACGAGCTGGCCTCGGAATTCGTGCAATTCGACATTTCCGATCTGACCGACGATTTACGCGAAGGCAAAAACGTGCTGGCGATTCACGGATTAAACGACGACAAGGCCGACGGCGAGTTTCTTATACTGCCCGAGCTTATCGCCGCCAGCAACCGGATGATGCCGCAGTACTTTTCTACCGCGACGCCGGGGCAGTTTAACGTTGCCGGCGCGATGAATATTGTGGCCGACACGAATTTCAGCGTCGATCGAGGCTTCTACGACACGCCCTTCGAATTGGCCATCACCTGCGATACGCCGGGAGTCACGATACATTATACTTTGGACGGTAGTGCTCCGAGCGAAACGCACGGCAACGAATACTTCATCCCGATCCGAATACAGACGACCACGTGTTTGCGGGCGATGGCCTTTCGGCCCGGCTGGATGTCAACCAATGTCGACACTCAGACTTATATTTTTCTCGACGATGTAATTCATCAGCCGGGCAATCCGTTCGGCTTCCCGGACAGGTGGGGTTCGACTGCAGCAGACTACGAGATGGATCCCGAGGTGGTCAACGACCCGCAGTACCGCAACGTGATGAAAGACTCACTTTTGTCGCTCCCAACGATGTCGATTGTGACCGAAACAGACAACCTTTTCGGCGGCAGCGGCATCTATTCGAATTCACTTTCAGCCGGCGTTGCCTGGGAAAGGCCCGCTTCAGTCGAATATTTCTTTCCCGACGGCACAACAGGATTTCAGGTGAATGCCGGTTTGCGAATCTACGGCGGCGACCCGTTCCGCGGCATGAACCTTACGAGAAAGAAATCGTTCCGCCTGCTCTTCAAGCGTCAATACGGCCCGACCAAGCTGAATTACCCGCTGTTCGACGCCCCGGACGCCGCGGCGAGATTTGACACGATTGTACTTCGGGCAGGATCGAACGACGGCTGGAATAATTGGGGAGATGCGGACACTCAGTATATTCTCGACGAGTTCATGCACCGCTTCCAGTTGGACACGGGGCAGGTTTCGCCCCACGGGATATTTGTGCACCTGTATGTCAACGGCCTTTACTGGGGCCTGTATCATCCGACCGAACGGCCTATGGCTTCTTTCTGCTCCAATTATTACGGCGGCGACAAAGAAGAATGGGACTCCCTTAATTCCGGCACCCCCACGGGCGAGAGCAGGACAACTACCTGGAACGCCATGTTGAGCCAGGTAAGTGGTGGATTGGCGGACAACGAATCCTATCAGAAGATACAGGGCAACAATCCGGACGGCACGAACAATCCCGCTTACGATGATCTGCTGGATATCGAAAACTATATCGACTGGCTGTTCACGAACTTTTGGGGCGGCACGGGGGACTGGCCCAATCATAACTTTTTTGCCGCCTGTCGCCGACCTCCGAACGCTATCGGATTCAAGTTCTTCAACTGGGACTCGGAAGGCGCGATCGTCATTTGGTCGAGCCTCAATGCGAACGTCACCGGCGTAAGCTCTAATGGCGCTCGGCCATACGTCACACTCAGAGATAACGAAGAGTTTCGTATGCTCTTCGCCGATCATACCTACCGGCACATGTTTAATGGCGGCCCGGGAACGACGGAGGCTTCTTATGCCCGCTACAAGGAACTCGCCGACCAGATCGAGCTGGCTATTATCGCAGAGTCGGCACGCTGGGGTGACCAGGCACGCAGCAACCCCTACACACTTGCCGATTGGCAGAACTCGCGCGACTATATCCTCAACACTTACATGCAGCGGCGCCCGGATATTGTCCTGGGTCAATTGCGCAGCGCGGGGCTCTATCCATCCATCGACCCGCCCGTCTTCAATATCAACGGCCAGCCCCAGCACGGGGGACAGATTCCATCGACTCACGTGCTCTCGATGGCCGCTCCTTTGGGCACGATTTACTACACAACTGACGGCGAAGACCCGCGGCTGCCAACAGTTATGGATATCGTCAGCGACGACATTCTCGTTGTCGAGAACGCCTCCAAGCGGGTTATTGTTCCAACCGGCCCGATTAGCAACAACTGGAGGGGCGGCGGGACTTTCAACGACTCGGCCTGGACGCTCGTCACAGGCCACCCCGGCGGTGTCGGCTACGAAAGAGGCTCGGGTTATCAAAACTACATAAGCCTCGACCTCGGAACTCAGATGTATAACGGCAACACTTCATGCTATATCCGCATCCCGTTCAATCTCGATTCTGCCAGGGCGATGGGCATCAATTTTATGAGATTGTGGGTTCGCTATGACGACGGATTTGTCGCTTACCTTAACGGCACCGAGGTGGCCCGGCGTACTTTCACCGGGACGCCGGCATGGAACTCCAACGCGAACGGCACGCATGATGATGGGGCGGCCGTCAACCTGGAAATGATCGATATCTCCGCCTTTACCGACAGACTGCAGCGGGGCAGCAACATATTGGCAATACAGGGCATGAACAATTCTCCGTCAAGTTCCGACCTGCTGATCTCCGTCCAGCTAACCGCCGGCGAAAGCACAACTGTCGGCGAGTTCCTGTCGGACAGCGCGGTCAAATATACAGGGCCGATCCAGTTGGCCGAGAGCACCACCTTCAATGCGCGTCTGATGAATGGTGCTACCTGGAGCGCTCTGAACGAGGTGACCTTTGCCGTCGGGCCGGTCGCCGAGAATCTGCGAATTACAGAGATAATGTACAATCCGCAGGATACGGGTGACCCCGACGATCCGAACAGAGAATTCATCGAGCTTAAAAACACCGGGACCGAGACGCTGAACTTAAACCTGGTTCGCTTTACGAACGGCATTGATTTTACTTTCCCGTCTCTGGAGCTTGCCGCAGGTCAGTACGTCGTCGTGGTTAAAGATATCGAGGCGTTTTCAGCCCGGTACGGCACGGACCTGACGATCGCCGGCGAGTATTCCGGCAACCTGAACAACGCCGGCGAAAGAATCGAGCTGCAGGATGCCGTCGGCCAAACCATCCTGAATTTCAGATACAGTGACAACTGGTATGATATTACCGATGGGATGGATTTCTCTCTGACGATAGAAGATCCAGCCGCTGCCGATCCGAACCAATGGGATGACAAGAGCGCTTGGCGCCCGAGCGCCGAAGCAGGCGGCTCGCCCGGCTGGGACGATACGGGCCAGCTTCCAGCGCTCGGCGAGGTGGTAATTAACGAGATGTTAACTCATTCACACGCCGGCGATCCGGACTGGATCGAGCTGCACAACACTACCGATACTGCGATTAACATCGGCGGCTGGTTCCTGAGCGACAGCTCTGTTGACTTGATGAAATATGAGATAGCCGCCGGCACGACAATCGAGCCGTTCGGCTACATCGTTTTCTATGAAGACCTGCATTTCGGCAATCAGGGCGATCCGGGCTGCCATGTGCCTTTCGCACTCAGCGAGAACGGCGAAACGCTCTATCTGCATTCCGGCTCCGACGGCGCATTAACCGGATACAACGACCAGGAGAATTTCGACGCTTCAGAGACCGGCGTCGCCTTCGGCCGGTATCATAAAAGCACCGGAACGTATAACTTTGTGGCAATGAGCGTTAACACCCCGGGCGGCACAAATGCCTATCCAAAAGTCGGCCCGGTCGTCATCAATGAAATTATGTACAATCCCGCCTCAGGAGACCAGAACCAGGAGTATATCGAACTGCTAAACATCAGCGAAACTGCGGTTATGTTGGCCGAATATGACAACGAGCAGCTCGTCGATGTTCCATGGCGGTTTACCGACAGCGACGGCATCAGCTTTGATTTCCCGCTCGGTACGGCAATGGCGCCGGGCGAATATCTGCTGCTGGTCAAAAACGAGGACGCATTCGATTCGGCGTATCACACTGGCGCCGGCGTGCAAATCTTCGAATGGGGCACCGGAAAACTGAGCAACGGAGGCGAGAAAGTGCAGCTCTCCAAACCGGGCGACGAGGTCGATGGCACGCGTTATTATATCCGCGTCGACCGCGTCAATTACAGCGACGGTTTTCATTCTTTTGGCGAGGACCCCTGGCCGCCCGGGCCGGATGGCTATGGCCAATCGCTCACGAGGAAGGAGCCTGACGATTACGGCAATGATCCTGACAGTTGGATCGGGGCGGATCCTTCGCCCGGACGATAAATTCTAATTCGATTTTCGATTTACAATTTCAGATTTAAAATAGTCGCCCAGAGCAGGTTCAATAGTAGTTTGTCAAATTTTATTTGATAGCTTGGAAGGGTGGCAGTAGGGGCAACCCTATGTGGTTGCCCAGGGCAGGCACACGGGCCTGCCCCTACCGGGATGGCTTCTCCTGCATTTACCATCCCCAAAGCCTTTGGCTTTGAGGCTGTCACCCAATAGTCTGATGACGACAACTTACAGCTTCAAGCTTGACAGACTACCAGCCTGCCCCTATTGAGTTCTGCCCGGCCGGCGAGGCTGAATTTGCATGTTCCTGTCGTACTCCATCGTAAAGCTGTACTTCACAACGGTCACATCCTTCTCAACAGTATTGGGTTTGAGCTTCATGTCCCAGCGCAGAATACCTTTTTTGCCTGCTGATCGCAGATATTCGCTGCCGGTGCTTAACTCGGGCTCGGTTTTTTCAAGCTCTATCTTAATCGAAGAATCATCGGCGTGCGGCAGCCGGTCCAGCAACTGCAGCTCAACGGGCGTATTTTTGTAATTACTCAGAGCGATGCGATAGTCATACGTATCGATGCGATTGCCGCCCTGGATGCGAGTCTTTTTATTCTCAAGCTCGCGAACCACCTGGACCTGCGTATCGATACCGAAGCCGGCGGTGAATGTCTCGCCGATAGTGACCTGCGGCAGCCGGCTTCTGCCGACGAATTCGCCGTTGCGGAATATACTGGCGTCTCCGGGCAGAAGAACCGTGTCGCTGTCGTTGAGCAGGTCTGCCTGCAGATAGACATAATCGGTCAGCAGCGGCGTGGCAATTAGCGTAAAATCGGCCCGGCTTCTAATCGAAGCTATGCTGACAAGCTGCTGGTCGCTTCGGCTGGGCAGCGTTAGTTTGCCGGGCAAGTCATACGTGACGCTGATTCCCTCGGTGCGCGAAATCTGGGCTATCTGCTGCTGGAATTCCTGCAGCTCTTTTTGGCCGGCCCTGAAGAAAAATGCCTGGTTGTTTATTGCCAGCTCGTTGAGTTCGGAATTGGCGGCTATGCCTTTTTTAATATTGGCTTTTCGAGACTCTTGATACTGCCGGGCCTGGTCGGCGCCAACGAAATCTACTTGTTGAAGCTGCTGGATTTGGGCCGGGTGAGAAAGAGCCACGAGCATGGGCTCCAGGATTGGCGGTGCCGCAACCATCGTCGGCTCGGCGGTGGAAAGGCTAAGAGCCACACCGTTCCAGTTTTCGCCGCTGGTCTGATTCACCACGGCATTGTACTCGATCAGGACGTTTGATTTTTTAGGATCCGCGCGCAGATTGTACTGCTGCTGCCAGTTTGCGCCGCCGACAAGGTAGCTTAGTTGAATGTCGATATTTTTGCCGCCGGATCTGCTTATAAACAGAACGGCTTCCCGCTCGGTTCGGGACTGACCGGCCACCAGCTTTTTGCGTTTGCGATCAAGTAGTTCAAGTTCCTTTTTCAATCCGGCAATTTTGTCCTCAAGTTCCATCCTTTGCTTATAGTACTCAAGACCTTTTTTCTCTATCAGCTCTGTTAAGCTTTCGACAGGCTCGAAAGCCAAAAGGCCTCTGCTAAGGTCGCTTTTTGCCGCGGCGATTGTAAAGTCCTTGAGCTTTTCGAACATTTGCCATTGCAGATCCAGATGCTTATGCTCGCTCTCGGCGTGCTTGATCTGGTGCTGTACATCCTCAATCTGAGCGTCAAGCTGCTTGACCTCCTGGCGCGTGTCTTGCCTTACTGCTTTTTCACGATATCTTACGCTGAGCACCTTAGTATCGTCCGAAGTCTGGGCGTAAATACTTTCGGGCACAATCATAGCCGGCAGGTCTTTCACTATGAACTCCGATGCGCCCGGCGGTAAATCAATGCCGACGGTCCGCGTCACGAGAGCCTGGCCGCGATACACCGTGACCTTCGAGATGGTGCCGGTTGTTGTCGGCACATCGGCAAAAGCAACAGATGCCATAAAAATAATCAGCGTAAATACCAATAAGAGTGCCTGTGTTAGATTCTTCATTTTTAAGCTCCTTTCAAAAAAGTTTCGTTAAATCTTTTACGACCATCCCCAAAGCCTTCGGCTTTGAGACTGCCACCCGTTTTGAATCAATCCTACTGGGTGGCAGCCTCATCCCGATTGTCGTTATCGGGATGGGGATGGCTTTCCCGGACTAAACACATATGTTTTTGCTTCTTATCTGCGCCATAAGTAATGCCACTTATACTCCAGTTCGATTTCTTTGCCGGGCTTGAGCTCGCATTCCCAGCTCACGCGGCCGACGGCGTTGAAGTGGTACCACCAATATGGCCAATTGTACCAACCCCACCAGAATGGCCGGCTGTTCGGATCCATCCATCCGCCCTCGTGACTGCCAAGGTGCTCGATTGAACCTTTGTGGCTGGCGCTGTCGATTTGGCCAAGAATTGACCGGCGGATTTCCAGACTGACCGTATCAGAGCGGCGGTTTGTAAGATGAATGGTCCCGGTCAGATTACTGCGGGCGTAAGTATGGTTATCCCATTTGGCTGCATCGGGAATGCGGTCGGTTTCATTGTCGAGTTTCTCGACGGCAATATCCACGGCGGTCGTCAGCTCAAGGTCGCTCGAAGCCCCGATTGCGGTATAGGTCATCATGCCCTGCGCGATGATGCTGCCCTGACGAAGTATCATTGCCGGAGCGGTAGTCAGCGGACATTTGGCGTCATTGTCGAGGCGTATCTTGTGCATTACCTTCGGCGAATAATAAAGCTGCGCCAGTTGGGCCTGCTGCTGGTTGTTAAGATTGTGCCGGACCTCCGGCGGCGGACCGAACGGAAGGTCGAGCACGAAAATATCCCGATACTTCAGCTCGTACTCAGCTACCGGCACGACCATCCGCTGACCTTTTTTCAATGTTACATGCTCCAGTGTAAAGATGTACAGGTCCTCGTTCTTGCCGGAGCCGGCAACGTCGGGACCGAGGTCGAGCGCGTCACCGTCATTTCCGGCCGGGGCCTCGGCACGGCGTACGGGCATCGCGGCCTGCTGGGTCATAATCATATTAGAAAAGGCATAGGCGGCCTGACTGTCGGGACGGAAGTGTCTTGAAAGCTGTGCCACCGTCTGCTGCAGCGATATCGGGTCCGGCGTGTTCTCGAATGCGAACTTCGGCACGCCGATCACGAGGTGAGCTTTGACGTCCTCGACATCCGCCAATTCGTTGATGATGGTCGCCTGGAGTTTTACGGTGGCGTTGCCCTTGCCGTCGATGTCGATTCGATAGTTGGGTATCCAGCGAACGCCCCGCTGAACATAGACCATGCCGACATCTACATCCCGTTCGGGCTTGCGTCTGCCCCAGTCGAGCTTGAGCGTCATCATATCCCGGAACTGCTCGCCGGCCAGTTGCAGCTTAGGCTCATCGAGAAAAGTCACTTCCTGAATCCGGCTGATAGGAACCGCTTTGACGCCGCCTTCGAATTTCAGCAGAACGATGCTGCCTCGCTCCGGCAGCTTTTCCGGACTCCCCGGCGGTTCGGTGCTGCTTAGCTCTTCGGTGCTTCGAGTCGGAATCCCGAGAATGGTAGTCTCGTAGGCGGCCAGACCCGCCTCGATAATGCGAACCCTGGCGCCGATGTTCCCCTCGATGAGTTCGGGAATGGTCAGAGCGGTTCTTTTAACCGGGACGACGCGTTTATGAGAGACGACGCCGATGAGTTTGGCATTGGCATCCGCCGAATAGGCCCAGAACGTTCCGATGATCGGCCTGGGCAGGTAATCGATCGTGACATTGCCGTCGGTGCCGGCCGGCATCTTTCCCTCATGCAGAACGAAGGCGTGACCGTCTTTGAAGATAGTAATCTCTTTGACGGGCATTTTTGCAAAGGCTTCTTCGGAAGTTTTTGCCGCTGCATCGCTCTGTATGAAAAACGTCATACAGATTCCGAGAAGAGATACGAATCCACGCAGCCATTTTTGATTTTTTCTTACTGATCTCATTTCGTTTCCTCCTTATAAAGGTCTTAAAATGTGTTCTTGAACTATTTAAATTATACGATAGTTCCGGTTGAGAGATTGGTAAAATGGACGTAAAATAGCAGCGATGCTTTTTTACAAAACATTTACAAAACATCGGCGCCGATATAGCCTATAATATACATAGGAGCAAATGTGACTATGGAAGAAAAAGAATCCATATTGGTAGTTGAAGACGAAGAGAAAATCCGCTCGGCCCTGGCGGACTTTTTGGAGTTTCACAACTTCGAAGTTACTCAGGCCGCCGATGGGCTCGAAGCCGAGCGGGCAGTAGACCAGCGGCGGTTCGATTTGATTCTGCTCGATTTGATGCTCCCGAAAATCAGCGGAGAACAACTGTGCTACAAATGGCGTGGCGATGGTTTGCAGACTCCGATTATCATGCTGACCGCCAAGGGGCAGGAGAAAGAAAAAGTCTCCGGGTTGAATCTCGGAGCCGATGACTATATCACAAAGCCGTTTTCGCTTGAAGAACTGCTGGCGCGGGTCAATGCCGTGCTTCGGCGAACCGACCCGGCACGCGCCGTCGGGCAGACGTTTCGGTTTGCGGATCTGGACGTTGACATTCCGGCTTTGAAAGCAAAACGCAAAGATAGGGACATAGAGATCAGCAAGCGAGAAGCGGCAATCATACAGTACTTAACCGCCAATCCGAACAGGATTATCAGCAGGGAGGAATTGTACAAAGCGGTTTGGAATGAGACGATGAGCGAGCTGGGGACACGGACCGTCGATATGCACATCGCCAAGCTCAGGAGCAAAATCGAGCTTAACGCCGCCGAGCCGCAAATTATCAAAACCGTCCGCGGTGCGGGCTATAAATACGAAAGTAGTGGATAGCAAATGTATAAACGGCTGATCATATTATCGATAATCATTCTTGCCGCACTGTGCGGGCTGGCCTGGATGGGATACCACTCCATCCGGATACGGGCGCAGGGTCTCCAGGGCGCTCGCCTGGGCGAATTCGCCGCCGTCGCTGAGCAGGTCAGGCAGGATGTCACGCGCAGGCTCGATGAATTCATGCAGACCGAGCAAAGCCGCCCGTACACGGATTATCAATATTACTATGTGCCGGAGAATGTCGCTCCCGGCCGGCAGCAAATGCCCGTGTTGCGCAGCCCGCTGGCCGGCCGCCTGGAGCAGGGCCTGGCCTACGGTAATTTTCAAATCGAGCCGGACGGCAGCGTCATCACGCCAAACGATAACGTCGATCAAAGACAGGATTTGACCGAATCCGATAACAAGCTGTTTGCCGAAGCTGGTTTGAACAGGAAAAACATCGAGATAAATCTGCTGCCGGCGCTTAGCGGAACTACACCCGGTTCTCTGAAGATGAATTTTTATAGCGGCAACAGTATCGCGCCGCCGAAGGAGCCGGAAACCGTCGGGCAGGATCAGTTCAATAAGAAGGTAGCTCAGAAGGGTAAATCGTCCCAAAGTTATCCCATCGAGTCCCTGCAAAGCAAAGGTCAAAAGACCCAGGTACTCCGGCAAAGGCGAGAGGTATTTGAGCAGAATGTTCTTTCGAACGAGGCTGCTCAATCACAGCAGCAAACTCAGGAATTAGCAGCTCAGACCGAGCAGGCGGGCGGCCTGTACGAACAGCAAACAGCGAGCCCGGACGAAAGTCAAACAGAGACGGTTCAGGTGCGCATCGAGCCGTTCTTTCCGGTGGTCGTCCCCGGCGGAGACTCCGCTTTGCAACAGGCCGAATCCATCTTCGGCGGGCAGGTGTTCCTGCTGCGGCACGTTCAAATCGAAGACAGACATTTGTTGCAGGGCTTTAAGCTAAACGAAAAAGAACTCGTCGAGCAGATCGAGGATTCCGCATCACAATTCGTGCGCAAGGGCATGAGTTTTGAATTGTCGCCGGGAGCAGATGCGCGTGACAATGGAAACGTTGCCTACGCCGCGATCCTGAATTTTGGCTTTGGCGATTTGGTCCTGAATCTCAAAGAAATCGACCCCGGCTGGATCGGCAAAGAAATCCGCCACCTGCGAATCTGGTATTTCAGCATCATTGCGATTGTGCTTTTAGCGGTCTCGCTGGGGCTGGTGAGTCTATGGCGGAACGCTACGGCACAAATCAAACTTGCGCAGAAAAAGGACGATTTCATCTCAGCCGTCTCGCACGAATTGAGAACGCCGCTGACCTCTATACGAATGTACTCCGAGATGCTGGAGAAGAACTGGGTCAAATCGCAGGACAAGGCCGTCGAATATTACGGGAACATGCGGCAGGAAAGCGAAAGGCTCAGCCGGCTGATAGAGAACGTGCTGGACTTCTCTCGGATCCAGAGGGGACGGAAGAAATACGCCTTCAATGCAGGTGACATCAACAAGTGCGTCGCGAACGTGGTCGAGATGATGAGGCCTTATGC
>CAZTDF010000150.1:4002-11853 GCA_964612465.1 uncultured Pirellulales bacterium | reverse complement strand
CGGCCATCCGTGCATGAAACCTGTTCGGTCCGGATGGTTCTGCCCTCGTAGGTATCCCACCATTCGAGCCGATACTTGCCGGGCTGGAGTCCCCGGATTTCGATTGAAGCATCCGCAACCGGCGCCGGCTGCTTTTTGTCAACGATCTGGTTCCACCATGCAGCCTGCTTATCGGAAATCCAGATGTATGCACAATCGTCGCCCTGATAACCCAATACTCGAAGCCGCTCGCCGAATGCGGTGGCGCTGGTCTGTCGAAGTCCCGCAAAGCAGACGTCCGCCAAAAATGCCGACAGCGGCCGGTAGTGCTTATACGCATCCTGCTGGTCGAGCAGTTCCCACCACCAGAACATCGCCGTGCCGGAAGCACCCGCGAACGCCGAGGCCCAGAGCGAAGTATGGAAATTCACGCCTTCGGTGTCCTGCTTCATGTAATCGCTCAGGCCCCATTTGGTATCGGCCAGCCCGAATTCGGCAATCAGTGCCGGCTTGTTCGGGGCATGCTTTCTCAAAAACTGTGCCCTGTCGATCACGACTGCGACTTCGTCCTTGTACTCCTCGTCTGTGCCGGGACGCATATAGCGATGCACCTGGGCAATGTCCAGAGACGAGTGCCGGCAGTCTTTTGCCGAAGGGTGCCACGTGCTCGTTGCACGAAGGTGGTGGTAAATATCGATGCTTTCGAGATAGTCACCAACCTCGGTATAGAAACGATCGGTCGGCAGGCCCGGATCGATCTCATTGAAATACTCCCACGCGGCTACGCTGGTCGAATAGCCCCAGCGTGCTACGGCATAGCGCATGAATTTTTTGGCATATTGAATCGCCTGCTGATATTCGCCGCTGCTCTCATCAGTAAGATGCTTCATGTACAAGTCACGGGTCAGCATGCACAACATCAGGTAGATACCGTTGTTTTGAGCAGCTTCTACAAGCTCATCCAGCATAAAACAGTCCAACTGGTTGTAGACTCCCAGCACCGGCCGATTCACGTCCGCCTCCCACAACAGTTCCGGCCCATCCGGCGTTTCCTTCAGAGATAGATTTTCCAGCCAGATCGTGCCGGACCCAACATGGTCCAGGGTTATCTGACCGAGCCAGTATTCGTTTTCCCCGGTAGTAAACTCCCGTTTGAACTGCTGCCATTTTATATCGCCGACCAAGTCGAAAGGTATCTCCCAATTATTACGATCCAAGTTCACCCGCAGCCCGGCCGCTTCCTCTGCCATGAATCGCCCGGTTAATGTGTAGCGTGCGTTCGGCTTAAGCGCCACCGGATGCGAAGGCGAAACCCTGATCGAATCATTTTCTATTTTTACACATTTGGGCGCATCCGGATCGTTTTCACTGCCGGGGACCGGAACCAATCGCTGGCCGCGGTTCCACGAGCGGTCCCAGGCGCTCTTCTTCGCCTCAATCGCCATTGCCCAATCGTTGCAGCAGGTCCAGATGCGAAGAAAGTTTGCTCCATTGGCAGCGAGCTTGCCGAAAATATCTTCAGCCCTGGAGAGAGTGACATGCTGGCCTTCGCCGATGAACGCCAGGTTCTGGCCGATGGCGAAAAAGGGCGTGCCGTCGCTTAGCTCCATGAAACGGGGATCCTTCTCGCTTATGCGAAGGAATCCTTTATTTAATGAAGGTACACAGTCGAACTGAATGCTTTGCGACTGAATCGTGCCGGTTTTATCTGTAAGCTTTGCTGTGGCAAAATACAAGCCCGTCTGAATCGGAGCAAAGCGTGCCTTCCATGTGCCGTTACCAACGGGGTAGTACCAATTCATCCGCTCGCGGCCCTGATTAAGTTTCCGCCGCTCGTAATCCTGGCAGTAGAAAGCAGGCAGTGTCAATTGCTCACCGCCCGGAGTCTTCAACATTACAACCAGATCAACCTCTTCCGGGTCGAACGGATTATTATAATGCCTTTCAACTTCAATTAGCAGCTCCAGCTTCTTGTATCTGCCCGCTTCAGCTCTCGGAGCCTCGATGCTGATTTTATCCGAGTCCTGCCCGGCAGAGACAGCAGCGGAAAAGATTATCAGAATAGCCGGCAACAACTTCCTCATAAGGTGCCCCTTTGTTTTTGTCGTGTTCTGTTATTGCTCCAGCCAAAGATAAGCCGGCCCCAGGATTCCGGAAGGCTCGGCCCTGGCCGTGCCGCGGAACTGGTTCGGGTCCAGCGGGCCGTTCCAGAACCAGAAAGGAACCTGCGTGAAAGCACGGGGAACATTCTCGAAGCAGGCAATCGTTTCCGAAACCTGCGGCGAGCCTGCCGGATTTACGAACATAAAAACGAGGCTGATATATGCAAAAATCGTCAATTTAATCTCCACCAATAATACGCAGACAAGAAATCTGATCCGGTTGAGCGCAACCGACCGTATCTGTCCGGCGACTTTCATTTACATAAAACTAAATCAACTTCACGGCACAGCAAGTGTACCAAATCACATTGCAAATCTCAAATCTTTGAATATAAATACATATTTACACACCAAGATGATAAACGCAGCAAATGCACTTGAACTACAGGCTTTATATGTTACCATGTATGCTCGCTGCATGGATGGATTAAGCAGCAGTATTATGAACGAATAGCACGTGGAACGGATTCAGAATTAGAATGGATAAGGATCAGCATATAGTACAATCACCTGTACAGATCCGGGTGGAGAATACCTCGCTCTGTAATGCGCGATGCACAATCTGTCCGCGAGAGCAATTGAGTCGCCCGATGGGCACAATGCCGTTTGAAGATTTCCAGTCGATCGTCGATCAGTTCGACCCATCCACCCTCAAAGACCTCCACCTCCAGGGTTTTGGTGAGCCCCTGCTCGACAAACACTTTGTTCAGAAGATTCGCTACGCCAGAGAGAAGCTGCCCGATACGCGTCTCTTCTTCGTAACCAATGCATCTCTCTTGCAGGGGGATTTGGCCAGAGACATTATCCGCTCCGGCGTGGACAAGATTAAAGTCAGCTTCTACGGCGTCAGTCCCGCGGAGTATGAGGACATTCACAGGGGATTGAAGTACGATCAGACAAGACGGAACATCCTGGAATTTGTTCGACTCAAAAAGGAACTCAAATCCCGAAAGCCGACCCTTAGCGTCAAGTACATCGGATCGATTCCGAATTGCGTACGATTCGCGGTTCAATGGATCGGACGCACAAAAGTGGAGTTCAGTCACCTTCACAACTACGGTACCGGGCGATCCTACAATGCACAAAGGCAGCATGGCAAGGTCCTTTGTCCCATGGTATCGCGTCCGATCATGCAAATCCTGTGGGACGGGAACGTAGTGCCCTGCTGCTACGATTTCAACGGCGAGTTCATCATCGGCAATGTGCTTAAGGATGGCGTTAAAGCGGTCTGGGAAAGCGAGCGGTATCAAAAACTGCGCCAACTCAACCGCGAACACAAGATAGCCTCCATCCCCCTATGCAAGAACTGTGACAAGATCAAGTGAGCGGCCGGAACTCACACAAACTACTTTCCTTCCGCTTGCCATTTTTTCATCAACGCAATATTCGATTCAATAATCTTAGCATGCTCTACCCATTCACCGCCCTTTTTTCTGATCCCATCCACATAAACTTTCATGTCACTATCATACATTGTCATCGGCTCCGGCTGCTCTGCCCGGTCGTGCGTTTCTCGTATCCACCGATTCAGAATCTCACGCAGTCTTTCCAGCGTCTGCCGATGCGATGTATCCTGCGCCAGATTATGCAGCTCCCAGGGATCTTGCTGGAGATCATATAACTCTTCTTTCGGCCGCTTTTCGGCAAAAATCAATAACTGGTCCCGATTCAATTTTCCTTCTTTATGCAGCCGCCGAAGAGCCTTCAAAATCCCCTTCTTATCCTTGTAAGCACACGGCTGCAGATACGGCCGCTCGGGATAAAAGTTGCGGATGTATTTGTATCGATCCGTTCGCACGCAGCGTATCCGGTCCACCGTCTCATCGCATCGATCGCGCGCAGAGACGATATACTCCCGGTGCTTATAATCGGCTGCCAGGAAATCTCTGCTCTGCATCCATTTGGGAATCGCTATCCCGGCCAACGCCAGTGACGCGGCAGCCAAATCAATATGGACCACCATGTCCCTACGGACCGTCCCCGCCTTCAAACCGGGGCCTCGCACGATGAGCGGGACACGAATCCCCTCTTCATACAGAAACTGTTTGCCTCTCGCGTGACTGATTCCGTGATCCGTCATGAAGAAGATGTGAGTATTGTCATAGATGCCTTCGGCTTTCAGCCGCTTGACAATTTGTCCCACCTGAATATCCGTGTTCATGGCGGCATTGAGATATTGCGCCCAATCATCAAGAATTACGGGATCGTTGGGATAATAAGGCGGCAGTTTTACATCCGCCGGATTCATCGGCTTCGGCGTCTTTTTCGTTCGGCCCTTGCCGCCTGACAATTGTATCTGAGCAAAAAAAGGCTGCCCCGGCTCGCGGTCCGCCCAATCGGTTCCGTCGTAAACAGCCTTATCAAACTCGAAGTTATAATCCGTCTTGCCCGGCCGCTTGTTCCGATTACCGAGGAATCCGTTGCAGGTATAATACCCCGCCTTTTGAAATAGTTCGGGAACAAGCCGGATGCGTGAAGGCAGGTGAATCTTTTCCGTTCCCCGCCCGGAGCGGTGGTGGTGAGCGCCGATAGAGGTTTGGTACATCCCGGTAATCAGTGCGGACCGGCACGGCGAGCATACCGGCGCCGTCACGAACGCCTTATCGAACTTCACGCCTTCGGCCGCCAGCCGATCCACGTTCGGTGTCCGGATGCTTGTCTCGCCGTAACAACCGAAATGACATGACATATCTTCGACGATAATCCATAAAATGTTCGGCTTCTTTCTTTCCCGCCCGTATATGTCACCCGGTTGTACGAACTCCAAAGCGGCGATTCCGAAACTAAATCTCGCCAAAAACTCACGGCGATTACATTTTGCTTTCAAAGCGTATACCTCCTTTTGAAAAACCGGTTTTTTCAACTATTATTAATTCAGGGAATTACAGGCAACAGGACATGTGATGGGCGTTCTTCATCGTGGTAAATGGTTTGCGTCGCCTTGATGAATTCGGTGCCGGTGCCAAACGGCTCGCCCGTGTTTAGATTCCTGTCGAAGCGCGGGAAATTGCTGCTGGATACCTCGACTCTGATTTTATGCCCGGGCAGAAAAACGTTGCTTGTCACCCACAGGTCGATCTCGTAACGATAAACCTTGCCGGGCTGAATGAGGCTCGGGTCGCTCTTCGAATCACGGCAGCTTGCGCGCGCGATTCCGTCGCAGAGATTGAAGGGGCGCCCGTCGGGATGGACATCCAGAAGCTTTGCCGTGAAGTCGGTATCTTTTGCCGTGCTGGCGGCGTAAAGAATCACCTTGACCGGCCCGGTGACTTCCAGCTCGGTCTTCAGCGCTTCGCTGGTGAAAACCAGAACATCATTTCTCTTCTCGACTTCGCTCTGGTCCCTCGGCCCCGCCGGACAGCCCACCAGGTTGCAGCCGCCCGCCGTGGGAACCGGGTCGTTTGGATCGTACACGAATTCGTCGCCGGGCTCCTGCTTAGGTTTCTCTGTTGCTAATTTCCCATCTCCCCCGGCAGTGTTCGCAGAGCTTTTGCTGTGAAAATAGTAAGGCGTGTATTCGGTTCGCTCCAACGGCCACTGCTGCTCATCGCGCCACTGGTTGCGTCCCATTACGAAAATGCGAAAAGCCGGCCACGCTTCGGCACCTGTTTCGTCGCCCTTTAACCAGCAATCGAACCATTTCGTCTGCATCTCGCGCAGGTTGATTACCGATTCTTTGCCGAAGTTCAGGTCGCCGACTTTGCCGTCCTGACTTATTCCATGCCCCCAGGGCCCCATTACCAGGTGCTGGTGTTTTCGAGCACCGTGTGAACGCGATTTCGCCCTGACTGCATTTATGTGCTCGAAAACACTTCTGGAAAAAATATCATACCAGCCGCCGACCGCGCATATCGGGACGGTAATATCCCGCCATTGGTTTCGAACACCGCGGGCGGCCCAGTACTCGTCGAAATGCGGATGGGCGACCCAATCCCGCAGGTACTGGACCTTGCGGCCGAGCACGCGGTCCCACTCTTTGAGCGGCAGCGTTCTGAAAGCCCTGGTCCAATCCTGCTCGCGCCACGTGTACATGGCAACCTGCTCACCCGGCCGAAAGGCAACCATGCTGCCCCAGCCCATCATCAGGGCGAGATTTAATGCCCCGTCGATGTAGACACCGTCGCCGTAAGTATCGACAAGCGGCACGACCGGAAACATGGCCTTGAGATGCTCGCCGGCGTTCGGGGCGGATATCCACTGGGTAAAGCCCACGTACGAGCCGCCGGCCGTGCCAACGCTGCCGTTGCACCAGGGTTGTTCCAGAAGCCACTTTTGCGTATCGGCGCCATCGCTGCGCTCATTGGCGAACGGTTCCCATACGCCCTGGGAGCTTCCCTTGCCGCGGCAGTCCTGGCTGACGAGAACGTATCCTCGCCCGGCATAAAACAGTCCGTCGCCGTTCTTTTCATCGCCCTTACCGTACGGAGAACGAATGAGTACCACAGGAAACTTGCCCTGGGCTTTCGGCAAAAAAATATTCGCTGAAAGCTCGACGCCGTCACGCATCGGAATCTTCACTTCCGTGCGGACATCGACCTCGAAGGCCTTTTCCGCGGCCAAAATTGTCAACGGTGATAACAGGATCGACAAAAATAAAATGATACGTGCTGATTTACTCATCGCTTTTCCCCTTAGAATTATTAACAGAATTACTATATCAGAGCTTCCAGCCTTTTCTGTATTGCCGCCGGATGAACTTGTCGGCTTCGGGGCAGCCAACGGCTTTCAGGTTCTTCGCGTCCCAGGTTAGTTTCTCGCCGGTACGAAGCGCGACGTTGCATAGCAACGCCGCTTCGGTCAGTGCGCCCGAATAGTCGAAATTGCACGTGGTCGGACCGCCGGTTTTGCAGGCCTCGGCCCATTCGAGGTGGTGGCCGATAGAGTCCGGGATGAACGGGTCGGGCCTTTGGAAGTCGGCAAATTTCTCCTCGGGCAGCAGTTGGTGCTTACCGTAGTCGGCGATCAGCATGCCGTCCGATCCCATAAAGAGTACGGCGTTTGGCCACTGCAAAGTTTTATCGGCTTTGACAAATTCCGGATAACCGCCTCCGTTGTACCAATTCAAAGTGACGGGGGGCAGATCGCCGCGGGCCGGATATTCCTGCCGGGCGATAGTCCAGCGGGCTGCGCTCTCGGCGTGGACCGGCCCGACGGCCTCGACGCTGATTGGATGCCGCAATTTCAACGCCCAGAAGGCAAGGTCGCAGTAGTGGCAGAAGAAGTCGCCAAGTACTCCGTTTGCGAAGTTCCACCAATAGCGCCATTTACCCGGGGCGTACTCCGGGCTGTAGGGCCGGTAGGATGCGGGCCCCAGCCACAGATCCCAGTCGAGCGTCCCAGGCACCGGGGGGCGTTCGGTTGGGGCGTCTTTTTGTGACATATTCGTCGGAGTGGCCGGCCCGTTGAAATCCGCGCCAAGCCATACATGTACTTCGCTCACCTTACCGATAGCACCGGTCTGAACAAGCTCCACCACGCGACGGTAGTTGCCGCCGGCGTGAATCTGCGTTCCCATTTGTGTTACGAGCTTTTTCTCGCGGGCCACGTTCGCCATTACCCGTGCTTCGTACACGCTGTGGGTCAGCGGCTTTTCACAGTAGCAGTGCTTGCCGAGCTTCATGGCCATTACTCCGGCCACCGCATGGGTATGGTCTGGCGTGCCGACGACCACCGCATCGATTTTGTTTTGCATCTCGTCGAGCATCCGGCG
>CAZTDF010000150.1:0-3902 GCA_964612465.1 uncultured Pirellulales bacterium | reverse complement strand
CGATTCAATTGTTTATCCATTGGCCACTTCTCCTTTCCTGTCAAAAATAAATCGTGAAAGATGCTTTATGCTACACCTTGCCTTTTATTAAGTCAAGTGCTTGCCCGGCATTGACTAAAACTGTTACATCGTTTATAAGGATTGCAAATGTTGTCGGATTGCTCAAAGGTCGTGCCAAATGAAAACTCTTCGCTTTGGAATAATCGGCTGCGGCATGATGGGGCGTGAATTTGTCAGCGCCGCCGCCCGCTGGTTTCATCTGCCCAGGATGCGTCTGCGCCCCGAAATAGTCGCAATTTGCCGCCGAAATCTTTCTCCGGAGAACATTAACTGGTTCAAGGACAATATTCCAGCCATCAAACAGGTCACCAGCGACTATCGCGAACTCCTAAACAATCGCGACGTCGAGGCGGTTTATATTTCAGTCCCGCACAATTTGCATCAGGAGTTTTACTGTGCCGCCCTGGAAGCCGGCAAGCACCTGATGGCAGAAAAACCGTTCGGCATAGACAAAAAAGCAAATGATGCGATCATGGCCGGCATCGTCAGGCACCCCGACTGCTTCGTAAGATGTTCTTCACAATTTATGTTTTTCCCCGCCGCCCAGAGAATCGGCCGGATGATAGAAGCGGATGACTTCGGCAGGATTATCGAGGTCAACGTCGGCTTTCTGCACTGCAGCGACCTTAATCCCACCAAAGAAATCAACTGGAAACGGATGGTCGAATTCAACGGCGAGTACGGCTGCATGGGCGACCTGGGACCGCACGTCTGTGCAGTGCCTTTCAGGGCGGGCTGGACTGCTTTGAACGTGCGAGCCGTATTGAGCAATATCATGCCGGAGCGCCCCGATGGAAAAGGCCGAATGGTGCCTTGCGAGACACCGGACAATGCGACGCTGCTGTGCCAGGCGAGGGATTCCAGGTCCGGCGACGTATTTCCTTTCACGCTCAAAACGCAACGTATCAGCCCCGGGCAGAAAAATAACTGGTATATCGAGGTGTTGGGCACCAAAGCATGCGCGAAGTTCAGCACTAACGATACCAACACGCTTGAGATACTCGAATACACCGGCGGTGAGCAGCGGTGGCAGAAGATAAGCATGGGGCAGGAAGTCCCATTCGAATCCATCACGCATAATATCTTTCAGTTTGGAGTTTCCGATGCCATTCTGCAAATGTGGGCCGGATTTTTATATGAGTTCGACAAAGGGAAACCTTTTACAAAGTTTTCCGGCTGCGTAACCCCCGAGGAGACAACTTTGTGGCACCGGCTGTTCACAGCAGCATTGAAGTCACACAAAACCGGCGCTACCGTGACCCTGGAGTAAATCAAGTTCGAAGAAAGGCCCATATCTGCGGATTAATATGAGTTCTGCTATTGTTGAAATTCCCTCCGTCGGCCCGGTGACAATCGTAAAATCCCAAAGAGCGAAACATCTCAGGATTACGGTAAGGCCCGATCAAACCGTCCGATTGACCGTACCCAGGGGTGAATCCGTCGATAGAGCAATGCAATTCCTGCATTACAAAATCCCCTGGATCACAAAGCACCAGCACAGACTCAGCAAGCTTAAGAATACACCAACGAATCTCCAGCAGTCCAAAATCAACCAGTCGGAAGCTATTGATACACTCATCAGCCGATTGGAGGAATTGGCGAAGATTTATAATTTCAAATTTGCCAGGGCTTCGATCAGAAACCAGAAGACAAAATGGGGCAGTTGCTCAGCCAAAAATAATATAAGTCTGAACATTAATCTGGTAAGACTGCCCGATCAACTCAGGGACTACGTTATTTTACACGAATTAGTCCACACCCGCTTTAAGAACCACAGCAGGAAATTCTGGGCGGAACTCGATAAGTTTGTTGCCGGCGGCGCAAAAGAACTATCGAAAAAATTAAGAAAGTACCGATTGCCAGGCACGGCTTGAAACTAATCCCGGATCAGTCCCTCAGCGCGATATTATATATTGCTGGCCCCCAAAGGACAGATATGTCGGCATGTCCTGAAGTTCATCGGACGAATCTTTTTTGTCATATCCCAATCTTACAGGCATTCCCGTGTTTGCAACACTAATCTTGCCGTGAACGACATATACGCTCTTTGTCGTCTCAACGCGGGTAAGACCCATTTCGTTGTCACCAAGTGTCGTTCCCAATCGACCCGGAGAGCGGGTTGTTTCCTCGGCAGGACTTACACTTACGAGTGTTCCGGCGTTTTCCCATTTGGCTACCTGGCTTGAGCATCCCGCCACGACCAAAAGTCCAATTAACAGAATACACTTCTTCATAGCTTTACTCCTTTAATTTTACGAAACATTCATGTCCATATAAACCGGGTTTCCGATGTATTCCTGCTCAGCTACTCAACCGAGCCTCATTTTCAACAGCACAACAAGTCTGTCTTTACACCAGCTTCTCGACCACTTCCCAAAAGATTGTAATGCAACCATTTTGATAATTCAAGCAATTCTCATCCAGAATGCCGGAATTAAATGAATCAGGCTCGTCGAGGAATTAAAGGGTACGGCCCAAATTAAATCTGAAAATATTTAGGTGCAGGCGGACGGATCAAGTCAACTGCATAACCACCTTCATTAATCCGGCGAGTACCCAGACTATAATCACAAAAACGGCCGTGACGGTTGCCGTGTACCTCAGCCAACGATCAGTGGGGAGGCAGGAGCCGATAACCGAAAACACCAGTACCACCGTAAGCAGCTTGGCGAACAGCGCATATTGGGCGGACCACGTGCTCACGCGATGCGAATTAGGCGGCAGAGTCTGGCTCCATGGGCCGAGAAAAGGGGCAAGGAAAGCATTATATTGACTGATGCCGCCCGGCTGAGCGGTATAAGATATTAATACTCCGAAGAATGCCGGAACAATGAAAAGCAGTCCGTAAACCAACGACAGAATAATAATCCTCTTGAGCGATTCATTCATATCAAACACAACCTGTGTTCTAAACCGAGATTTCCCCTATTAACCACATTTTTTCTAAAGCATGAAGCCGTTAAAGGATAGTCCATAAAATAATGCTGTTTTGATTGTCTGTCCATGATGATATATTATTTTACAGACGTCTGAACGATTTCCGCGCTATTCCTCAAGGGGAAGAATCTCTATCTTTCGGAACTCTGTGGGATGGCTCTCAGCCTGCAGCGAAATATAACCTTCGGACAGCAACTTATTCTCGCCCTTGATAAGCTTCTGAGCATCCCGGTCCTTCTCATCAAGCTGCGGCCTCTCGTATTCCAGCACGACCTGGCCGTTAATAATGTGCTTGATGAGACCATCGCCGTGGACCTCAACCTCGGCCTTGACCCATTGGTCGCCGTGATATGTTTTTGAACGAGATGAAATGCAGTGCTGCGTGACAAGCTGATTGTCCATTACGATGTGCGTGCCGGGAGTGCACAGATTACCGGTCGAGCGCTTGTCCCTGCCGTTGCCTCCGAGCAACTGAACTTCAATGGAAACCGGAAAATCCTGGTCCTTTCTCATACTCTCGGGCGACTGACAATGTATCATAATCCCGTTGTTTCTAAACGCCCACCCCGGGCCTTCGGGTGCTTGATCTGACACGAATCGATATTCGAGCCGCAAGCGATAATGCGAGAATTTCTCCTTATAGAAGATGTGTCCGAATTTGCCGCCGAACTTGTCGTACTTATCGTAGCAAACTTTCATCACTCCATCTTCGACCCGGAAAGTCTTGCCGTAATTGTCATTCAATTCGTAGCCTTTGATCTTGACCTTCCAGCCGTCGAGGTTCTTGCCGTTAAATAGACTGATCCACGGCTTCTCGGCAGGCTGGTTCGGTTCTGCCGCAAAGCTGCAAATTGCGCTTATCAGAACAAAGACCAAAATCATTAAGATACTCTGCCGATACATCC
>CAZTDF010000149.1:0-11875 GCA_964612465.1 uncultured Pirellulales bacterium | reverse complement strand
ACAGGTGGGGCAAGTTTCATATTAATCGTGGCGGTTGTTGGCTCTGCTCTGCGACCACTTGCCGTTCTGCGAACCGAGCTATCCACGACCCGGATTATCGCGACTACATTTACGGATTTCGTGTTGTCCTGGACTTAGAATAATCCTTTGCCCAATAACATAGTTGTCGATGCCACCTACGCTATCGAGAGGAGTGTCACCCTCAATCTCATTGAGTTTCCAGCATGCAGCCAATCTGGGTTATTCGTAATAATATAAAAGCTATTAACAAACGGGTAATAATAATCCACCGCCACCCAACGTAATCAAAGCTGCGCGAATGGCCCTATGTTGGCAACCTCGGGATCTCTGAGCTTTCATAGTCGCCGAACAAAAAACCAGAAAATCCGAATCTCACGAGATTTATCTTGACTTTTCCATGTCTCTTGGCAGAACGGAGGGCATGTCGGCTGAAAGCACGTCACTTAAAGAAGTCCATGTGATGAATCTCGAACGGCATCAGGCGGACAAATTGGCTCTCACAAATCCTGTATCAATTGGCAATGTGGCAAATATATATCGAGCGTGCCTGAAATCTTCGGGCCGACTAAATAGCGAGAATAGGAGAATATATGAGCTTACAAATAAATGACAAAGGCATCGGTAAAAGGGATGAGGTCGTAAAATTATTAAATCGATACGGAGAACTATCCACCATTTTCAAAAAACGCCTTAATGCGGCATGGCCTGTTGAATTAAAAAACGGGACTCCAGTAGATGCTCACACGGATGGCACGAACATATCTATCAGTATCCCTGCCGTACAGAAAGAAGATACAATCAGAGAGGTGGTCGAGGCTATATTGTTCGAGTGCGGCAATGCATCTCGCTCCTCAGTTTTCCGAACCATCAAAAGGAAATTTCGGGGTCTTGATATCCCTGCAATTTCTATGCTTGACTACGGCAACCAAAAAGCCTCGGCGGAAGCTGAAAATTTCTGGGAATATGCAAAAGGACTGGGTGACCTGAAATATAACAATTTCGTACTGTCATTTCAGGGAAGAAAGCAATTGAAAGACGTCGATGGTGTCTCATCCCAGACCCAGTATACGAATAAATTCAAACAAAGCCCACATAATCCCAAATCCCCTGACAAGGTTCAACGCCTGCCCAGTGTTGATATGTATGCGTATGAGTTGGTCAGGGATACATACGAACTCAAGCTGCAGAAGGCCATTCTGCCGCGGGTTGTCACCGGCGGCACCAATAGGGATCTGTTCGTTAATGTGCTGTTAGAAAAATCCACATTCACTAACATGAAAAAGGAAGATAGAATCCCGTCATGGTGCACTATCCTGGATATCGTAAATAAAACAATAGAACTCCAACCTGGATGCTGGGTAAAGGCAGTCGGATACGACTTCACCGATAAGATGCTCCAGGTGGCTATGCTGGAAACCTTCACAAAAGCAGAAACAAAAAAAGCATTTAACGATCAATTAACGAATATCAAAGCGTCCCTGGGGATAGGAAACGAATTAAAGATGCCTAAATGGCTTACTTGAACAACTAACTCAAACTGAATGATTCACGCTGTCATCCCTGCGAAAGCAGGGATCCAGGAATGTAACAGATTTAGTGGATTCCCGCTTTCGCGGGAATGACAAATCATGTTACGATTTTGTCATCGAACAACTTACCATATTATTCGGCTCAAAAAAGTCAGTTTGAGTAACTACGCACGAGATTCGTCTTGATTTTGTCACGCACCTGAGTAGAATTGAATTTGTGCCGGTCGGACACAACACGGCAGGCGGCTCATACCAGTACATTGTCGAGATAGGCAACTCGGGTGGATGGCCCACGAACCTTCTGGTCGCAGGAAACAGTCTGAACTTTGGCGCTCTGGCCATGATGCAAGCGGGGGCAAGTCGCATTTGATGTGTTCTGAAACAGGTATAGTAACAACACTTCCAACATCTTATTCAGACAAACCAAAAAAAAGTTGACACAATGCAGCATTTAGCTGAGAATTTCAGCGAAAACCACGGGTAATACTCGTGGGAAAGAAATTCCGGCGGATTCAGCGCTTTATATCGATGGATCGTACCTTTGAACGGCTCTCGCTGGAACATGCTTATTCCCACGACCAATTTAAGACAAGACGAAAGGACTTAACTATGGCTGAAATAAGTCGCACATCCCTGTTCGGAAAGCTCAATAGTATAGGCTACAAAGCTATTGAGGGCGCTACAATATTCTGCAAGCTGAGGGGCAATCCTTACGTGGAGCTTGTACACTGGCTGCACCAGATATTGAAGATGCCCGACTCAGACCTGCACCGCATCATAAAGCACTTCGATATAGATCCTTCGCGACTCGTGGCCGATATGACAGCGGAACTTGATCGGCTGCCCCGAGGCTCTACAAGCATTTCGGACTTGTCTTCCCATCTTGAAGATTCTGTCGAGCGAGGCTGGGTTTACGGCAGCCTATTATTCGGCGAGTCGCAGATTCGCACAGGCCACCTGATCGTCGGTATGCTTAAGACAAGCGGGCTCAAGAATGTTCTTCTGAGGATTTCGAATGAGTTCGGCAAAATCAAGCTGGAAGAGTTGACGGATAATTTTGCGAAAATCGTCGGCGGCTCACCTGAGGAAACTCTCGCGGCAACAGACGGCAGCTCACTGCGTGCCGAGGCCGAAGCCGGCGGTGACGCCGGAGAAATGGCACCTGCGGCAATGGGAAAGGCCGAAGCGCTCTCCAAGTTTTCGGTAGACCTCACGGAAAAAGCCCGGAGCGGGGAAATGGATCCGATAGTGGGACGTGACATAGAAGTCCGGCAGATAATCGATATTCTTATGCGACGCCGGCAGAACAATCCTATTTTGACGGGAGAAGCAGGTGTCGGCAAGACGGCCGTCGTCGAAGGCTTCGCTCAGCGAATCGCAGAAGGAGATGTCCCGCCTTCGCTCAAGGACGTGGCCGTGCGTGTGCTGGACGTAGGACTGCTGCAGGCGGGTGCCAGCATGAAAGGCGAGTTTGAGAACCGCCTGCGTCAGGTCATCGAAGAGGTTCAAAGCTCGGAACAACCGATTATCCTGTTCATCGATGAAGCACACACTCTCGTGGGAGCTGGAGGTGCCGCCGGTACAGGTGACGCAGCCAACCTGCTCAAGCCGGCCCTGGCGCGGGGTACTCTGCGAACAATTGCAGCCACCACATGGGCTGAATATAAGAAATACATTGAGAAAGATCCGGCACTGACCCGCAGATTTCAAGTAGTAAAGATCGACGAACCGGAAGAGGATAAAGCGCTGCTCATGATGAGGTCACTGGCTTCGAATCTGGAGCAGCATCATCGTGTTCAGATTCTGGATGAGGCCCTTGATGCGGCGGTTCGTCTTTCACACCGATATATCCCCGAGCGTCAGCTTCCGGACAAGGCAGTCAGTCTGACCGATACCGCGTGCGCAAGAGTGGCCGTCAGCCAGCATGCGGTGCCTCCCGAGCTGGAAGACTGCCGCCGGCGAATTCAAGCCCTGGAAACGGAACTGGAAATCATAGGAAGAGAAACTGTCACCGGCGTGGACCACAAGAACCGCGAATCGG
The DNA here is from genome assembly GCA_964612465.1 of uncultured Pirellulales bacterium. Taxonomy (GTDB): domain Bacteria; phylum Planctomycetota; class Phycisphaerae; order Sedimentisphaerales; family Anaerobacaceae; genus JAFGPJ01. Next base: position 8,284 of record CAZTDF010000149.1, on the reverse strand, counting down.
AGATTTCTGAGAAACTCGAGGCTGAGCGCAAGAGGTTGGCCGAGATAGAAGACCGCTGGTCAAAAGAAAAGGAGCTGGTCGATTCCATACTGGAGATTCGCGCCAAACTGCGAGAATCGGGCAAAGGAACGATTGAGCAGACAGAAGCAGCGGAAGATGGCACTCCCGAAGCTGAGAAGAAATCCGATGAAGCAACTGAAACGGCCGCAAGCGATACAGGCAAGGCCGCACCGGAAGCCTCAGAAACAATCGATAGAGAAGAATCGCTAAAACAGCTCAAATCGCTGCAGGAGCAGCTCAGCGAGTTGCAGGGTGAAAGGCCGCTAATTCTTCCTTGCGTAGATGCACAAGCGGTCGGCTCCGTCGTTGCCGATTGGACTGGGATTCCGGTTGGCGGAATGGTAAAGAATGAAATCGAAGCTGTTTTAAATCTGGCCGACAGGCTTAAAAAACGTGTCATCGGCCAGGACCACGCTTTAGAAGCAATTGCCAGGAGAATCACGACATCACGGGCCCAAATAGAGAATCCGAACAAGCCGATTGCAGTGATGTTTCTGGTCGGCCCGAGCGGCGTTGGCAAGACCGAAACGGCACTTGCCCTGGCTGAGGCAATGTACGGGGGAGAGAACAACCTGATTACAATCAACATGAGCGAGTTCCAGGAAGCCCATACCGTCTCGACGCTCAAGGGTTCGCCTCCGGGATATGTCGGCTATGGCGAAGGCGGAATTCTCACAGAAGCTGTGCGACGGCGCCCCTACAGCATCGTTTTGCTCGATGAAGTCGAAAAGGCCCATCGTGACGTGCACGAGATATTCTTCCAGGTTTTTGACAAAGGGCAAATGGAAGATGCCGAAGGGCGACTGATAGATTTCAAAAATACAATTATCCTGCTGACCAGCAATTGCGGGACCGACCTGATAATGGATATGTGCAAAGATCCGAAGCTGATGCCTGAGCCCGAAGGGATATGCAAGGCTCTTCGCAAGCCGTTGCTGGAGGTCTTTCCTGCGGCTCTTTTAGGCCGACTTGTCACGGTACCCTATTATCCAATCACAGACGAAACGCTAAAGCTCATTACTCGCTTGCAGCTTGATCGAATCGGCCGCCGGACGCAGGAAAATCACAAGATACCGTTTACTTATGACGACCAGGCCGTTGATCTTATTGCCAGCCGCTGTACCGAAGTTGAGAGTGGAGCTCGAACGGTTGATGCAATTCTGACCAACACAGTCCTGCCTGAAATCAGCCATGAGCTGCTGACTCGGCTTATGGAAGGTAAAACCGCCAAACGGGTGCATGTCGGAGTAAAGGACAGCAAGTTTGTCTATTCATTCGATTAAAATGTGTAATATGGGCCGGATAATCCGCCAAATAACAACCATTGCAAATGATTAGCACATAATGTAGACTCAAGTGTTCTAAAATATCTTAATATGTGGAATTGCGAAAATGCCTGAGAAACCTACACAGAAACACAGAGAAATGGCAATTGAAACGACGCTGGGCGAGGATGTTCTCTTGCTGATAAGTTTCTCGGGCACCGAACAGCTTGGCCGGCTCTTCGAATACAAGTTGGAGCTGGCCAGCGAAGACTATCAGATCGGGCCCGAGAGCATCGTCGGGGAGAATGTAAGCATCCGTCTTAATCTCGGTGATAAGGGAGTTCGCTACTTCAACGGCTATGTGAGCCACTTCACTCAGCTAACATCCTCAGGCCAACTGGCACGCTACAGGGCAACTGTAGTTCCCTGGTTCTGGTTTCTGACCCGCGTGGCTGACTGCCGGATTTTCCAGGAGAAAACAGTCCCGGAAATTATTGAGCAGATTTTCCGTGATCGCGGATTCACTAATTATGATAAACGCTTAAGCTGCGAATATCGCACGTGGGAATATTGCGTGCAATACCGTGAGACTGACTTTAATTTTATCAGCCGGCTTATGGAACAGGAGGGAATATACTACTACTTTGAGCACGAAAACGGCAAACACTTATTAGTCATGGCTGATTCACACAGCGCCCATAAGCCTTATTCTAAGTTCAACAAACTTATATATCATCCATCTGACAAGGGACCCATAACAGAAGAGTGTATTTCTGACTGGTTCATCGAAACCCATCTGCAGCCCGGCTCATATGCGATTAACGATTTTTCTTTTAAAAAACCCCAAACACCTCTTTTCGCCAGAGCAAACGCGAGTGACAGCGCCGAACAAGCCAATTCCCAGAACAGTTACGAAATCTACGACTATCCCGGCGATTACACCACCGCTAATGACGGAACAGAATACGCCAAGAAGCGTATAGAAGAGCTTCAGGCCCAGTATCAGGTCGCAATCGCCAACAGCGACTCACGCGGCATCTGTACCGGATACTTATTTAACTTGAGCGATCACCCACTTGCTGACCAGAACGATGAGTACCTGATTACATCGGCGAATTACACAATCCAGGGCGACGATATCTTCTCAACCGGAGCCGCAGGCAGTGAGTGCATCTTTTCGTGCAGCTTTACCGTTATTAAAAGTCCAAAGGCTTTTCGTTCACAACGGATTACTCCCAAACCCACAATTTCCGGTCCTCAGACGGCCTTTGTAGTGGGGCCGGCAGCCGATGAGATTTGCACCGATGAGTTCGGCCGGGTTAAAGTCAAATTCCACTGGGATCGTTACAGCAATGCCGACGAAAACAGCTCCTGCTGGATAAGAGTCGCTCAGGTTTGGGCGGGCAAGAAGTGGGGAGCGATGTATATTCCGCGTATCGGCCAGGAAGTTATTGTGGAGTTCCTGGAGGGCGACCCTGACAGGCCAATCATTACCGGCCGGGTCTATAACGCCAAGGCCATGCCGCCATACGACCTGCCCGGCAATGAAACAATATCCACCCTCAAATCCAACTCCAGCACGGGCGGCGAAGGTTTCAACGAAATCCGTTTCGAAGACGAAAAGGGCGAGGAGCAAATATTCATACACGGCGAAAAAAACCTGGATATCCGCATTAAAAACGACCGATTTGAGACGGTCAGCAGCGACCGCCACTTGCACGTGGAAAAGGACAAGTTTGAGCATGTGGAGAACAAACGCAACGAAAAAGTTGACTCCGACCACATGGAAGAAATCGGCAAGGACAGACACTTAAAAGTCAAAGGCAAGGAAGCCAAGGAAATAGGAAAGAGCCTATCTCTGACCGTAAAGGGCGATGTTGCCGAGGTGTTCAAGAAAAATCATTCCGAACAGACTACAAAGAATTACTATCTCAAGGCACAGAATATTGTGATTGAAGGGATGCAGAATATCACACTGAGCGTTGGAGGCTCGTATATAGCGATTGAACCGGCTGGAATTGAGATAAAGACAAGCGGACAGCTCAAAATCGAAGGGACAACAACCGACGTCAAAGGAAGCGCAAAGACATCTGTCAGCGCTGGTGCCATGGTAGAAGTTAAAGGTGCCATCGTTAAGATTAATTGATAATGGATTCGTTTCAATATGGGTAAGAAAAGCGGAAAAGCATGTAAAGCGATATCACCGACTTCGCCGGGCAAGGCAGAAGATGCAGATCTGGCCGATCCCGGTAAGATGGCCGAGATAAAGGCTGAGCAGGCAAAGAACAAGTCCGGCAAATACGGCTCTGAGAAGGTCAAGCCCCACAAACCTCCTACAGAAGAAAAAAAGGAAGAAAAGAAAGACGAATTAAGCTGGATCGAGATCGAAATGGTAGATGAAGAAAACGAACCTGTGACAGGCAAGAGTTACAAAATCACTCTCTCCGACAACTCGGTCATAGAAGGAACCCTCGACGGCAACGGCTTTGCCCGACACGATGGTATCCCCAAAGGCACCTGCAAAGTCTCCTTCCCCGAGCTGGACAAAAACGCCTGGGAAAAGATATAAGGTAAATTAATAATGGCCAAATATAAAGTCAAACAAGGCGATTGTATTTCCAGCATTGCATATGATAATGGTTTTCTATGGAAAACCCTTTGGAACCACCCGGACAACGCCCAACTAAAGAATGACCGAAAAGACCCTAATGTTTTATTATCGGGTGATACTGTAAATATACCGGAGAAAGAAGAAAAAGAGGAAAACTGTAATGACAAACAGAAACACCGGTTCCGCTTGAAAGGAGGACCGGTCAAGACTAAAATGCAGCTACTTCTCAACGGTAAAGCCCGATCGGGTGAATCTTATGAATTATATGTCGATGACGAATCTTGGAAAAAAGGCAAGACTGATGCCAAAGGTTTCGTTGAAGCTTCAATTCCCCCAAAGGCAACAAAAGGAGAGATAGTCATACGAAAAAAGGCGAATGAGGAAAGATATGAATTCTATTTCGGAACGCTCGACCCGTTGAGCACCAACGAAGGTATCAAAGGAAGGTTACTTAACCTTGGCTATCCCATAAAAGGTGATTTAAGCTCCGCTATAACGGCTTATCAATCTTCATATAAAACAGATGGCTTAACAGAAACCGGAACCGCAGACCAGGATACACGTAATCATTTAAAGGGAAAGTTTGGAGAATGAGTTTAGTTGCCGCAAGAATTGTGCCTGATATTGACGCCAACAACGCTATCAACGTACGGACAGTTGATGTGTATATCCAGGATTCTCCAGGAGCTCCCGGAGATAAAAGAGGTGTCGAAGGACTGCAATACGAGGTACTGAGCAATGATCAGGTCGTTCAAAGTGGATTGACTGACAAAGAAGGAAAAATTCAAGTCTTCTTATTTCCCGATGCACGTACAATTCTTAAAGTTCTTGGGACCGAATATGAAGTGAGCATTCTTGGCACTCTTTACCCTCGAGAACAACTGTGCGGAGTGCAACAGAGAATAGAATTGCTGGGCTATCATCCCGGTTCCCTCCATGCCGATGCCGCCTTGGCGGCGGATTATGACAACAAAACCGAAGGTACTGAAAGAGCGATCCTTAATTTTCAGGCTGATAACAAACTGTTTCCAGACGCATTGTTCGGACCTAAATCCCAAGAAGCTCTTGAAAAATTGATGACAAAAACAAAAGCGGAATAAAAGTAATGCCTATCGTCAAAAAAGTACACAAATGGACGGCAATCGTACCTGTCCGATTCACCAGGGCGCCGGATAAAAATGACGCGACCAAGGATTCCGGGCCTCCTGATGCCCATGCACCGGACCCGGACGATCGTGGATACATGCCGGAAGAACACCGTTGTGCATATCTGCCGATTGGATTTGAATACAGCGGGCCGGTTGCTTCACTGCCGGAAACAAGAGTCCGGTTAATTCGTGAAAATATTGCAGATACTGCACAGCTATATGTAACCAGCAGCGATAATAGCATTGCAGAGTTAACTACCCCTGCACCGGGAAACGCTCTGCCAAATACTACCAAAATGATGATTAAATTCAGAGTCAAGAATGTTGGAGATGCCTTTCTCGAAGTAAGATTCGAGAGTGACTCAGGCCCGATTATTCATCGACTAAGACTTTGTATCAACAAATTTCGATCAATATGGGTAAAAGCTCATGTTCCGGTTATCAGCGGAACCGCCATCAATGACACCAATGGAAATCCTGTACCTTCACAATCTTTTCTTGAAAACCAAAACCGCCGTCAGGTACGGATAGATTTACTTAATGCAATTTATTTCCCCTATGGAATCAAATTTACATTGAAAGGCAACGTTGATGTTAACCCGATTGCCCTCAGCCAGAGGGGCGCGATTAATTGCGATACGGAGTGGGACACCTTAATTAAAAGTACAAAGAAAAATAAACTCTGGATTCAAGGCGGGCTCAACATTTTTTTCGTGCCTCAAATTGTCGCTTCGGACGCCGGGCCTGATTCGATAGGGGGAGTAGCTTCTTATGCTCGAACCGATCCCAATTTTATGCTGATTGTGGCAGATTGGGCTCGAGAAGGACAGACCATCGCTCATGAGGTAGGGCATATTCTCAATTTGATAAACGATCCAAAACCTCAGCCTAAGTTTATTCACACCAACTGTCGAGAAGATAATAGATTCCCTGGAACCGGAAAACGTGTACGTGATGATATTGTTTCAAGGCGAAGATTGATGTGGGCGTTTACGGAAAGCAACTCTTATGTCCTCCGCGATTTTAATCCTGTCGGCGACCCGGATTGGACCTATAATTTCGAGAATATTATGTCTTATCGTGAAAATGTCGGGTATGGTGTCGATAAAGTTGGGACCATGCTGACAATCAAACAACTGGATAAAGACCGCTCTGATCTTGAAATGAAAGAAGTCCAGAAAACCGCGGATTTTATCAAACCCAAACCCAAGAAGAAGAAAAAGAAGAAAAAAAAGTTTGGGATTTTTTGAAGTAATAAATAAAGGAATAATGTTTTGAAAAACTATTTATATATCACTGTCCTTATATCGGTTTGCGTATTGGTTAGCTGCGAAGAAAAACCAAACGATGCAGGTAATAACCTTAATAATGAGGCGATAAAAATGACTGATTTAATTACACTGGAAAAGATGCTCGCAGAGGGGCAACCCGAGGCTGTCGAAATGGCAGAAGAAATGGGTGAACAAGCCTGGCCGGCAATTCTAAAAGCAGCAAAAATGGAGAACTTCGAGAGCAGACAGTTAGCTATGTATTGTGTCGGAGCACTTGAAGATCCTCAAGCCGGTGAGATTTTGGCTTTAGGATTGTCCGATGATGATGTTAACGTTCGATCAGCGGCAGCGAGTCAATTGATGGATGATCCTCCGGAAAACACCAAAACAACCTTGTTAAATACATTATCCAGGAAAACAGAACGTTCTCACCAAATTCCTGAAATGCTGGCCTTGGGCGCGGGATTTTTACCGGGGGATGATACTGTGGATGTGTTGAAAGGCCTGCTTTTAGAAGGAGATGATTTGGCAGAAAACGCCAAAATGGCCCTTGCTAAATTAGGAGATCAAGAATACAAACATAATATTATTGTTGAACTCTCCGATAATAATCCTTTCACGAGATATAATGCAGTGAAAAAACTGGAATATATTGATGATCCCGGCACTTATCAGAATGTTGTCAAACTTCTTGATGATCGTGCCGAAGCGGTGAATGTGGGCACTTCATATCGGAGTAGATATCGCCGTGTATGCGATCAGGCTGTCGACAGTATTATATCCTTACTTGAATTGGACATCTCGTTTGAAACGAATACAACTAAAATATACTCTGATTCTGAATTGCTGCAGCTACGTAAAATAATTCAAAAAAAGAAATGATAAACAGTTAAACTCTTTTGTAAACGAACAAATAGTGAAAAATAACCAGCTTCGCAAACATGGAATGCAGATCTAAAAAACAACCAACCTATTAAGTGATGAAATAACCGAGGATTTTCGATGCCGCCGGCAGCACGAATCACTGATATGCATGTATGCCCGCAAGTGACAGTACTTGTACCGCACGTAGGGGGTCCAATCTTGCCGCCCGGTTGCCCGACCGTCCTTATTGGTGGACTGCCCGCCGCGTGCATGGGTGATATGGCCACCTGCGTCGGCCCACCGGATTCTATTGTAAAAGGCTCAGCCACTGTGCTGATTGGAGGCCGGCCCGCCGCTCGGATGGGAGATAACTGTGCTCACGGCGGCACAATCGTAGCCGGCTGCCCCACCGTCATGATTGGAGGATAATACCGAGCCCCCCTGCTACCGCCAGGGCCCGGCCAGAGGAGCGGGTGGATCCGTTATCGACTGAAAACGCGGTACGCGAACAGCATCCCGGCCTTTAATTGAAAGCACCGGCATAAGCCCCCTGCCGATGAGGGACTCCATCGCCCGCTCGGTCAGAATCGTCTCCGCACACGGAGTAATTTGCTTATCGCCATCGGACTGGTATATATGCATGGGTATGCCGGCCAGATCGCAGCGAAGCCCGTTCGTAAGGGACCAGCCGAATTCACGAAAGGCCCCTGCCAGCAGGCACGCACATAAGGCGGCCGAATTGCCCCACAGGTACTGCTCGTGGCCGGCAAAAGGAGAAAACTCTTCAAAATCGAACTGCTCAACAGGGTCTGTATCTTTGCCATAAGGTAAGCGCAGCAGAAACCGGGGCAGAACCAGGCCGATATATGCCGCCTCGGGCGAATGTCGAAGCTCCTGCCACAAAGGAATAGCGGATGGGTTGGCCTGCCATCGCCAATCATCCGGATCGGGCGTGGCGGCAAGCGACTGGCAACCCGCAAAATGCGAATCGGCCGCTGTAAGCAACGGCACTCCTGCAGCCTGCGCGACCAAGCCAAGCCGGCGCAACAGCTTGATGTCCTCGGC
>CAZTDF010000148.1:0-11908 GCA_964612465.1 uncultured Pirellulales bacterium | reverse complement strand
ACGGCGCCGGTGTCGGCGCTGGTTGCCATTGCGGCATATTTTGCCAGGCAGCCTTCGGTGATCTTCGGCTTCGGCGGAGTCCAGGTTTTCTTGCGCTCCGCCAGCTCGGCGTCGGAGAGCTTGACGCTTATTTTGTTGCCGGGGATATCGATTTCGATAATGTCGCCGTCTTTTAATAATCCGATGGGGCCGCCGACAGCCGCTTCGGGGCTGATATGCCCGATGCAGGCGCCTCTTGTGCCGCCGCTGAACCGGCCGTCGGTAATCAGCGCAACGGATCCGCCTAACCCGGCTCCCATTATATAGCTTGTGGGACTGAGCATCTCCTGCATTCCCGGGCCGCCTTTCGGCCCTTCATAGCGAATGACAACCACATCGCCGGCTTTGACCTTGTCGGCCAGAATACCATCGCAGGCCTCTTCCTGGCTCTCGAAGATAACCGCCGGGCCGGAATGAACACGCATTTCAGGAGCGACACCGGCGGACTTCACTACGCCGCCATTGGGCGCGAGATTGCCGGTAAGAATAACCAGACCACCGGTCTTCGAATACGCTTTATCGAGCGTATGGATAACGTCGGTGTTTTTGATTTCGGCCCCGGCAATGTTTTCGCCGAGCGTTTTGCCGGTCACGGTCGGGCAATCGAGGTTCAACAGGTTCGGGACTTTACTGACCTCGTTGAGGATTGCACTGATACCGCCGGCGGTGTCCACATCCTCGATGTGATATTCACTGGACGGCGAAACCTTGCAGATGTTCGGGCATTTGGCGGAGATTGCATTGATGCGTTCGAGGTCGTACTTGACGCCGGCTTCGTTAGCCACCGCAAGAGAGTGCAGGACGGTATTGGTCGAGCCGCCCATAGCCATATCCAGAACGAGTGCGTTATCAAATGACTTTTCGGTAATAATATCCAGCGGTTTGATGTCCTTTTCGATGAGCGTCATAATCTGTTTACCCGCCGCTTTGTAAAGCTGCTGGCGTTTCGTATCGACGGCAAGAATTGTGCCGTTGCCGGGCAGCGCCATTCCAATCGCCTCGCAAAGGCAGTTCATCGAATTGGCCGTGAACATTCCGGAACAGCTTCCCTGGGTCGGACAGCCGGTCATCTCAAGCTCCTTGAGCTGCTCCTCGGTTATCTTGCCGGCATTGAACTCGGCGACGCCCTCGAATATGCTGATAAGGTCGACGGTTTTGCCGTCTTTTGTTTTGCCCGCTTTCATGGGCCCGCCGGAGACGAAAATCGTCGGGATATTCAGCCTGACCGCGGCCATCAGCATCCCGGGGATGATTTTGTCGCAGTTGGGAATGCACACAAGAGCATCGAAACAGTGTGCACGCACCATCGTCTCGACCGAATCGGCGATAATCTCCCGCGAGGGCAGCGAATATTTCATACCCGTATGGCCCATAGCGACTCCATCGCAGATAGCGATAGTATCAAATTCGAAAGCGGTTCCGCCCGCACCTCGAATGGCGGCTTTGACCACCTGGGCCACCTTGTCGAGGTGGACGTGCCCCGGGACGATTTCACAGAAGCTGTTGGCAACACCGATAAACGGCTTGTTAATATCGGCTGCATTTATACCGCAGGCATGAAGAAGACCGCGATGCGGCGCCCGCTGAAAACCTTTCTTGACTGTATCGCTTCTCATAATCTTGTTTCTCCAAAATTGCATTAGCACGTCTATTCAAAACATTCAAATTCGCATTTTAACCTTTTATAGAGCCCGGATAAAGAAAAATCGATTGTTTCAGGCGGAATAAAACATATAATGAACGGCACAAAACGTTACTTAGAGCACCTAACAGAATGAGAACACATTCTTATGTTGTCATGCTGAGCGAAGCGAAGCATCTGGGATTAGAACGAGCGACTGAGATTCTTCGCTCCTGACAAACGCTCTCAATAAAGTTTACATATGAAATCCCGGCTAAGATAAGGAGAAAGCATGGATACCAGAAAATGTGAAAATTGCGGACAGGAGTTTCAAAAGTGGGTGGAATTTTGTTCCAATTGCGGCCAAGCTATGGAAGGTTATTCTCGGCCAGCAGGATTCTGGATCAGGGTCGGTGCGAACATTATCGATTCTCTGATATTTCTCCCGATCATAATCCTGAGCGTCTGGAATACCTACTCACTCAAAAGCACGGTCGTATTAATTTTAGCAAGTCTGCCGGGGCTCATATATAAGCCTTTCATGGAATCGTATTTCGGGGCGACACTCGGCAAGATGTCTTGCAAGATCAAAGTCATCGACGATAACGGCAAGAAGCTCTCTTTATTCAATGCGTACATTCGGTTCTTCCCGTTTCTCTTGTCGGCCGGCGTCGCCCTGGCGGGCCAATTGATTTTATTTTCGTCGCCGGAGTTCCAATCCGCCACAACAATGATGGAAATCGGTGAAGCGCAACAGGGGAGTTTTCTGGTTGTGATTAGTTATCCTGTAAATATACTTATTTTAATCGACTGCATTGCCGTTGCATTTACCTTCAGAAAACGTGCATTGCACGATATGATGGCGGAATCTTTCTGTGTTTATAAAGAGCCATAGAAACTCAGATCCCAATTGTCCGGGCCGGCCGGGTAGGATGTGTAAACTTTAATTTGCACACGCGGGAAAATTTATTATGATGTCTCTATGTCGAATTACAGGCGAGCCCCATGGGGACGAGTGAAATTTTGTGGTGGATATTAACGACACAAAATGTTGCTTAATGAGAACTTATAGGAGAATAAATGATGAGGCAGAGTAAAGTATTGGGTTTTGCATCGAACATTGTTCTTTGCGTGCTACTTTTAACTGCCGGCTGCAACAAGCCTGCCGAGGAACTCGCTCAGACAAAGGTCGAGCCTCAAGAACAAAAACCGACTGTGAAATTAGCGTTGAAGTTCGCCCCCGATGATTCGACAACCTATAAAGTAACAACAGACAATGACAACAGCGTTATATGGGAAGGTGCCGGTCCGGATAAGCCCAAAGGCTTCACGGGCGGGCATACCGGCAGAAAAATCGAATTTACTTTCACACAGCAGATACAAAGCACCGATGATAAAGGCAACGCCGTAGCAAAGATTACAATCAAGCAGCTAAAGTATCTGGCAAAAATCAAAAACGACATCACGATGGATTTCGATAGCTCCAGGCAGGAAGACCGGCAAAACCCTCTTAGCAAACTGATCGGGCAAAGTTATACCATAGAGATGACTTCTTCCGGACAGGTCTTAAAACTTATCGACGCAAATGATGCCCGAGCCACCGTCAAGGGCGATTCCTCCGATGACAGAACTGCCGCCAGCCTGCTGTCTCTCCGAGCTATCATGGAACGGCACACAATTCCAGCCCTGCCCTCTTCCGATAAAGATCAAATACTCACCGGCGAAAACTGGAGCAGTATAAAGAGATTTTCCTTCAGTATGATGGGTGCAAAAGCATACGAAAAAATCTATACGCTGGAAGAAATCAAAGACACGGGCAGCCGCCGGATTGCAATTGCCCAAATGGAAGCTGTCCCCTCAGCGGAAAACGCCAGGGAACTGCACAAAGAACAGTCGGCGTCTTTCTTTGCAAACATGTCCGACAATAAAGAAACATATACAGGCCAGCTAAAGCTGGATTTGACCGGCGGTAAAGTTGAAGAATATCGCGAAAATCTTACTACAGAATGGTTTATCGTCGATCCGAATCCGAAGGAAAACGAACAACCCGCCGCGCTGAAAATGACCGCCGTTCGTTCCTATAGCATCGAAAAAATTGATTAGAATCGCTTTATCGTTCGCGGCCGGCCGTTTGTCCTCTGCGATATCACTTGAAAGGAACAAATTTGAAGGCCACGCTATTAATTCTGACGGCTTTGGTTTTGAGCGTGCTGGCGGGATGTCAGCCGACAGCCGGGGAAGATAAATTGCCAGGCGAACCGGGAGAGCTTTTGACCGTAGATTTCCAGGCCGGCGAAACTTTGCGATACAAATTCGTCTCCGGCAGAGAAATAACCGTCGACTGGGACACGACGGCAACTAAATCTCGATCAGGCAGACCTGTTTCCGACAAATCCTCCGAATCGCTGGAAATCATCATGGCTTACACACCAGTCGAAATAGATCCGTACGGCCTTACAACCGTTAAGGCTGTCTGCGAATCGGTGAAAGTGGCGCGAAGCAAAGGCCCGGGCAGAGACGCAGTGGAAACTCTCGCCGGCAGGACTTTCACCCTCGCCGTCGGGCCCACAGGAAAAATAGAGGATTATTCTCAATTGGATGAGTTACTAAAAGAGATCGGCGAAAAAGTTTTTCGGGCAAACACTGACATGGGCAGGATAAAGGAACCCGATATGATCGCCGACGTCGTTGCCACGCAGTGGTTCCTGTGGGACGCGGTCTCCAGCCTAAAACAACCTTCCCGGGGCGCGGCGATCGGGCAAAGCTGGAACTCAAAATTGTCCGTGCCCACTCCGATGGTCATGCGCAAAGCAAGAGATGTCACTTACAGCCTCGATGAAATCCGCCCGAGTGAAAAAGGCCGGCTCGCCATGATAAGCAGCTCTTATAAAATAGCCGACTCGGCCCCGCGCGAATGGCCGATACCTTATTCCGGCACGTTCCAGGTGGCCGGGGCATACGGATTCTACAGAAACTACCAGGTCCTTAGTTTGCAGGGCAGGGGCGAAGAATTGTTCAATATCGATGCCGGCAGAACCGAGCAATACAAGCAACAATACGAGATGCAATTGAGTGCCTCTATGCTGCTGCCTCTGGCCGGCGTAAATCCGAAAATAACGATAAAACAAAATCTGACAATGAACCTACTCGATAATTAGATTTTACATCTTGCAAACTGCGAAATGGAAAACGAATTATGGAACATAAGAACTTGTGGGCACCGTGGCGAATTCAATATGTACAAGGTCTGGACGAGAAACCTCTCGCTGCAGGAAAAAAGAAAACAGAAGCCGGCGAGAAGACCGGTTGTTTTATCTGTCATAACCTGAAGCATCCGCAGGATGACGACGAGAATCTCGTGCTCTGGCGAACGGATAAGAGCATCGTAATCCTGAATCGTTATCCATATAACAACGGCCATCTGCTGATAGCACCGGCACGGCACATACCCGACCTTGAGGATGCCACCGACGAAGAAATGCTGGAAATGATTAAATTAATCAGAGAGTCGCAAAAAGCCCTGTCGCTGGCGATAAAACCGCACGGCTTCAACGTCGGCATAAATTTCGGCCGATGCGCCGGCGCGGGACTGCCGGGACATCTGCACATTCACATCGTGCCGCGATGGAACGGCGATACCAATTTCATGGCCGTATGTGCTGATACCAACGTCATCAGCCAGAGCCTGGCCGAGCTGCTTGAGCTGCTGAAAAAAATAAGCAAAGAACAGAACCTGCCGAGTCTGTGAAAGAGTGAATGAGTCAATGAGCGGTTACGCAGTTACTGAAAAGATAAGCTGGGGCAGGATGTTCCCGGAAAAGCCCCACCCGTACCGCTCGGACTTCGAGCGAGACCGAGACCGAATTATCCACTGCTCGGCGTTCCGCCGGCTCGAAGGCAAAGCGCAGGTCTTCACCCCCGGCCTGGACGACTACTACCGCACGCGCCTAACACACAGTATCGAGGTCGCACAGATAGGAAGGACTATCGCGAAAGAGCTTAATCTTAACGAAAGCCTCACCGAAGCGATATGCCTGGCGCATGATCTGGGTCACTCGCCGTTCGGCCACGCCGGCGAAAAAGTGCTCGACGAGTTGATGGCCGAGTCCGGCGGATTCGAGCATAACCGCCAGAGCCTGCGAATCGTCGATTTGCTCGAACATCCGTACCCCGACTTCATGGGCCTGAACCTGATGTACGAAACCCGGCTCGGTCTGGCTCGGCACCAAAGCCCCTACGATAAAACGCAGAACGAGGCTTTCAGCGAGAAACACTGCTCGCTCGAAGGACAAATCGCCGACATCGCCGACCGCATCGCATACAACTGCCACGACCTCGAAGACGGCATGAGGGCAAGGTTAATCGGTGCCGAGCAGTTGAAGAGCGTGAAAATTTTCGCCGAGGCTCAAAACCGGATTAACGCCGGGGCAATTGGAGACCTCACTATCCGCAGAACACGCACGGCCAAAGCGATTATCGATAAGCTCGTCGGCGACTGTCTCGAAGCAAGCAAAAAGACCCTGGCGCAGGCGAATCCAAAAACGCCGGACGACATTTACACAGCGGATACGAACTTGATTACGCTGCCGCCCGAAAGCGACGCCGAGCTTGCTGAACTGGAAAAATTCCTGCTGCAGAACTTTTACCTGCACGAAACGCTGCTCGAAACAGCGGCAAAAGTGAAAGGCTGGCTCGAACGGCTTTTCGACAGGCTCTGCAAGGAGCCGGAACTGATGCCGGGCTACTTCCAGCGTTTCATCCCGCAGCAAGGGCTGCAGCGTGCGGTGTGTGACTACATCGCCGGCATGACCGACAGGTTCGCCTCCAAAATGCTCGAAGAAATATAGCAGGAATTATTACGATGTCAAGCGACCTTGCCATTGCTTATCATAATCTTTCCAATATGCTCGAAGCCGGCGTGCCGGTGCAGCGTTCGCTTAATACTCTCATCCCCGGATTGGATCCGCGGTTGAGTAAAGCCTTCCTTGCTCTCGCCGATGGCGTCGCACAGGGCAATCCGCTATCCGAAACGATGATTCTGTATCCCACAGTGTTCGACCCGGTCGATATAATGCTCGTCGAGGTCGGCGAAAAGTCAGGCAATCTTCCGGATTTAATCGCCCTCCTGTCCAAGTGGCACGAAATGTCCGCCCGGATGCATAAAAGATTAATCTCAGGGCTGCTCCTGCCTGTTCTGATTCTTACCATAGCCGCGTTCGTTTTCCCGCTTCCCGCTTTCGTCCTGGGAGATTTGAGCTTGACATCTTATCTCTTTAAAGTAGTTGGAATTCTTATGCTATTCTGGATCCCGGCGGGGATTATTATTTTCATCGTTCGCACCACGCCCAGAACGGGCCCCGCCCGAAGAGTCTTAGACAAAGTCGTTCTTCGCATCCCCGTCCTGGGCTCAGCCGTCCACAGGCTGGCGATCGGCCGTTTTTGCTGGGCCTTCCACATGCTCTGCAAGGCGGGCGTGCCGTACAGTGAATCGGTCAAGATGGCGATTTCGGTAACAGGCAACCAGATAGTGGCCGATTTGTTCCGCCCGGCCGCCGAAAGTGTCAAGGCCGGTGAGTTGATGTCCGAGGGATTATCCACGAAGCTTCCCCTCGACCTTGTGGAAATGTGGAAAACCGGCGAAGAGACAGGCCGGCTCGACGATGTTTCAAAGCGACTCGCGGACAATTATTCCGAACAGGCGGAATTCTGGTTCGCCGAGTTCACCCGCTGGCTGCCCCGCTTCGTATATCTGTTAATCTGCATCATGATGATCATTATGATCTTCAAGCTCGCCGGCAATATCTGGGGAAGCTACTGAGCACGGTTTAGCCCCACGCTTAACATGTGGGGTCATATTTATTGCACCGAATTAACGCGAATTAGCCACAGAGAACACAGCGCTTTCAATAAAGAAATACAATCTATGTCTTCTCATCGTTCTTTGCGAACTCTGCGGTTAATATGAAATGCAGCTTAATTGTCTTTGACTTAAACGCTGCGGTCAGTTAACCTTCGGCGAATATGAAGAGAATGCTTATATCTTGTTTCGGTCTCGGCCGGCTGCCTCTTGCTCCGGGTACGTGGGGCTCGCTGCCGCCTGTTATTATTTTTGGCCTGATGAGCTGGTTCGGCGCATCGCCGGCAATGATAACGAACGTAATGGCGGCATTAGTTTTGGCAGGCAGCTTGGTTTGCGTACAATTCGCCCCGGCTGCCATTGCGGCAACGGGTAAAAACGATCCCGGCGAAGTTGTTGCCGACGAATTCGCCGGCCAGGCGGTAACGTTTTTATTCAGCCCGTTTTTAGGCATGGGGTCAGCTACGGGCCGTCAAATTTTGATCACGGCGTTTATGGGCTTTGTGCTGTTTCGGTTATTCGATATTTTCAAGCCCTGGCCGATACGAAAGCTGGAAAAGTATCCGGCCGGGTGGGGGATTCTCGCCGACGATTTGCTGGCCGGCGTCTTCGCGTGGATTGTCTTGCAGATTTGCATCAGGGTCCTTATTGTTATTTAGTTTGTTATTTTTTGGTTAGAAAGCAGGGATGTCGAAAGAATATTCTGTCGAAGTTTGCCGGGAGCTCGAAGCCGGATTTCACGCCGCCAAGCTGCATCGGCCGATGCGAATCAAACGCTACGACGCGGGCACTGAGCTGACTTATAATCTGCGCGGCGTCGGCCGGGCCGAGATGGCGAAGGTGCATATTGTGGTCGAGAAGTTCGTGGGCGGCGGCTTTGCCGGGCAGGTATATCGCGTGAAGATAACGGGGATCGAGGGAGCGGTCGACGGGCTTGAGATCGACCGGTCTTTCGCGATGAAGATTCTCATCCCGCCATCGGGTTTTTCCCGGCTGTTTCGCAACATGCTGTACTGGATCGGCTTCCAGGGGCCGTTTCAACTGCAGGTCAATCCGACGGCGGCACGGGCCGGGGCGCTCTGGCAGAAACTCATCCGGGGGGGAGCAAAAATCCGATTCGGCGATGAAAATGCCGTTGTGGATATTTACGCGACTTTCGTGGACGAGAAACTCGGAAGCTGCGGTGAGTTGAGCGAGTGGGTCGAGGGGCGGACGTGGCGGCTGGAGGTCGACGACCGGCTGGACCTGCTCAAGAAGTGGATGCGAGGTGGGAAAGTCGATGAGTCCGTCATTGCCGAACTCGGCTCGCCGGAATATCGCGCGAAGCGGAAGTTTATGCGCGAATTCGTCCAGCTTTTGAACGATATGGGGGCGTATGAGTTTGCCCGGCAGTACGAGTGGTCGACGTGCAAGAGCCAGCCGAACGCATTGAAGCGGCAGGGAAGTGACAACGATCCGGCCGGCGGTTTGGTGGCGGTGGATTTTCGTGCCGGGCTGGCATTGCTGCCATTCTTGCCGATGAGCCCGGGCGATTTCAAGCTGATATTCAAAGGGCTGATGCGCGGCTCGCTCGTGCAGTTCGACCGGGGCGACATTACCAGGCTGGAGGCTTTCATACAGAAGCACGGTGAAGAGTTTGCCGGGATGCGGGATTTGCCGGCCGAATTGAAAACCGCCGACCGGATTTACCGCGATTCGGTGCCGGATATTTCGCACAATCATGTACGGCTGCTCTACAGCGGACAGCTTTGGTCGACGATTCTCGATAGTACCGTCACCGGGTGGAAGGTTCGGAACCTGGTGGATGAGCGGCACGAGTGGCAGTTTCACAGAAGCAGTATTTTGACGCTGCTGTTCTTTGCGATTGGATTGATACCGTTTCTGGGCAAATTCATCCGGCGGATTTGGGGGCGGGAGGACTGGCGCAAGCACTACGCGGCAATGCTTACGCACCGGGACTATTTTAAACGTGCGGTTCGGGGGAGAATCGCCGAGAAGGTCATCGTCTGGCACCGGGCCGGGCGTCTCGACGCCGAGAAAGCGCAGAAGATAGCCGCCGCAGGAATATGGCGGTTTTTCTGTCATTTGCCGCTGTCAATTTTGCCGGCCGGACTGCACAGAATTCTGACGGACGGCAAATATGCAAAAGAGCGGCTGGCCTACTACTTTGTTCGTCCGGTTCGACTGTATTTCAACGCCGAGCTGCGCGAGCAGTGGCTGCGGGACATGATGAGCGAGGGACAGAAAAAGCACATGCTCAGCGACGAGGATTCCCAAATCATCCTTTCGCAGATCGGCGAGCCGTTCATACAGAAGTATCTAAAGAGCCTGGCCGTACACGTTTGCACTCTGCCGGTGACACAGATTGTTTCGGTTGCGATTGCGGTGATTTTTGTTCTGACGCATCCGGAGATGCCGAGGGCGGAGTCATGGGGGATCGGTCTGGGTATTATCGCGCTGTTCCAGGTCGTGCCGATTTCGCCGGGCTCGCTGACTCGCGGGCTTTACGTGCTGTACCTGGTCATCAGGGAACGCAATTTCAAGGACTATAATATCGCGGTGTTTCTGGGATTTTTCAAATACGTCGGCTATCTGGCTTTCCCGATTCAGATGACGTATCATTACCCCGTACTCTCAAGATTTATGGCTGGTCACTGGGCAACTGAGGGGGTGCATGTTGTTCCGGTATTTGGCGAGGGCGGGGCTCTGCTGGAGCATTGGGTTTTCTGCCTGTTCTACAACTGGCCGCTGACGATCCGGCGTAGAATGCGCAAACGGGCCGAAGCGCGTGCATTAAAAAAGCCGCGATATTGGCACGCCGGTTTGTGTGCTGCTGCCACAGCGGGAATAATGGGGCTGGCAGATTATATTTATCTTCAGAACATCGGCGAGCTGCCCGGCCTGCGAGATATCTGGTGGCTGGTGATTTTGGCGCCATTGATTTGTGGAGCGGCGATAACCCTGGGCTGCGGCGGGGCAGCATTAGGCAAACGGGTCGTCACAGCGGCTGTAAGCGGCGTGCTGGCCGGAGCTTTTTATGCCGGAATTTCAGTTTTTTTGAGCTACGACAGCGGGATTGTGGCAAGTTGTATCTGGCGAATGTTCATTTTTGCAATCCTTAGTACGATTGGAGCGATAGCTACCGAAATTAAGTTGCCCGAAAGCTATAAGGTTTAGTAGAATTTTCTGGCAAAACGAGAATTTGAACGTATAATATTGTATTTGGTCGATTGTACGGCTTATGAAATTGAAACCTTTTTAGTAGAGCCCTGGAAAAATATATCCTAAGCCTGCTTTGGAGGGTTGTTTTACTATGACGTTGAATACTTATAGTTCGCTTTGCGATGATTTCTATCTCGATATGTATATAAATACTGAGTTGGATCTGCCGACCGAGCGCGATACGATTCTGGCCTTTTTCGAGCGGATACAAAAACAATATCCGTCGATGGGCATTTTTTATCGCCGGGGCAAAAGCGAATACTGTCTTGAAGAAAACCGAAACCTCGGGCATTACCGTTGGATCAGTCTCGAAATGGACCGTATCGCCTCCGGGGTAGCCAATCCCTCGGACTTCGAAATGCCTTTTTCTCAGGACAAACTGGTGCTCGAGTTGATGCCGTATATGTTGAGCGTCAACCATCTCGATATCGATTCGCTGGATGTCACCTTCGCTATGGACTTCGATTTTGCGGGCAGTCACGACGAAGTTATTGCCGAGGCCTTATTGGGACAGAGCGCATTTAACTGCCTTCTGGATTTGCCTGATGTCAGATCCATCGGCTTTTCGCCTGCAATGGTTGTGGCGTTGTCCGACGACGACCACACCCAGGCGCGAATCAGCATCGAATCCAAGACGAGCATCTTTGAACCCGAGAAAAAAGGGCAGAATGAAGGCGAAGCGATTTGCTTGTCTTTGACAATCCGCCAATACCCGGGCACCGCCGGGATATTTGACCCGTTAGAATCTTTCGAAAACCAATGCCGATTAGCCCAGGAATTCATGGATGAAAAAATAGTCCCGAACTTCGTCCAGCCTTTAACCGAGACAATCGCACAAAAAAGGTTGACGTAGAGTCAAAGAAGGATCTTCAAATGGCAATCGAAGCTCCAATAAGCAAATTCGCAAAGACCAACATTAAAATCTATATCGGAGCTTGTCTCGCTGCGGCAGTTATTTTTGCATACGACGGCTATCTCAGTAAATATAAATGGTCGGGACGTTATAGCTTCTATCAAGAGCATGTCCTCGATAATGGCGGCATACCTAACGCAGCAATGAAATTTAACACAAAGTCGCCGCCAGTTTTTCTCGGCGCTGCAGTACTTTTTACCGTGTACCTTTTTATCATTAAGAAAAAGAAACTCATCGCCGACGAAAACGAGCTCAT
>CAZTDF010000147.1:0-11955 GCA_964612465.1 uncultured Pirellulales bacterium | reverse complement strand
ACCTCGTCCATTTTTGAGCCGGTGTCGATTAATGCCGTTGCGAAAATAGTCAGCGAACCGCCTTCTTCGACGTTCCTGGCAGCGCCGAAAAATCTCTTGGGCATCTGCATGGCGCCGGCGTCGACACCGCCTGTCAGGATTCTGCCCGAGTGCGGCATCTCGGTATTATATGCACGCGCAAGCCGCGTTATCGAGTCCAGCAGAATCACTACATCTGTACCGTACTCGATAAGTCGCTTTGCTTTTTCGATTACAACTTCTGCAACCTGGCAGTGACGTGCTGCCGGTTCGTCGAAAGTCGAACTTATAACCTCAACATCTTCAGCGGTTTTCCTCTCCATTTCGGTAACTTCTTCCGGCCGTTCGTCAATCAGCAGCACGATCAATTTCACATCAGGATGATTTGCGCTCAGGGCGTTTGCAATTTTTTGCAGCAGGATTGTTTTACCGGTTCGCGGCGGAGCAACTATCAGGCCACGCTGGCCTTTGCCCACCGGCGTGACCAGATCGATAATCCGCATATTCAACTCTTCCCCTGTCGTTTCGAGTATAAAACGGTCCTCAGGATGCAATGGCGTCAGGTCGCTGAACACAACCTTTTCCGCAAGGTTGTCAGGATCTTCGAAGTTGATCGCTTCGACGCGCAGAAGGGCAAAGTACTTCTCCGAATCTTTCGGGGGCCTGATTTGACCTTGTACAATATTTCCGGTCCGCAGGCCAAAGCGTCTGATTTGAGACGGAGATACATAAATGTCATCCGACGATGACAAATAGTTATAATCCTGATTTCGCAGAAATCCGTAACCATCCGGCAGCACTTCCAGCACGCCTTCGCCGTACATCAGACCGCTCTGGTTAATACGCTCCTTGAGAATTCTGAAAACCAAATCCTGCTTCTTCAGCGCGCTGTATTCGGTGATACCTTCATTCTTGGCAAGATTATGCAGTTCTGCAACGGTGAGTTTCTGCAAATCCGTCAAATACAAGCTGCCTTTTTTAATCCGTTCGTACTTGGCATGAGTGGATTCTTCTTCAGCTTTCTTAGCTCTAAGAGCTTCTTCCTCGGCACTTAAACCGGTGGCCTCTTCAACCGTTGCCGTAGCCGTTGCCGTAGCCGCTTCATTCTCAGGCGGTATCTGCTGCTCTTCAGGTTCGGTGACAGTTTGTTTTTTCGCAACTGCCTTTTTCTTCGTGCTCTTGCGTTTTTTGGTTGTGCTTTTTACAGCCTTAGCCATCATGACTCCTTTTCCATTTGTAAAACTTTTCTGTTACTCCTGTGAACCTCGTTCCACTAAAAGCAAGCGTTAGAGGCATTATTCCACAGAATAACCTTCCCGAAGGAATTCAATAAGATTTGAACATTGAATAGTAGAAATAAAACCTATATTTTAAAAACGGGTAATAGTAAATTCGAGCGAACTGTTAAAACCCCGCTTACCCATTATTCATAATATCAGAGAAAATACCAGCGACCTGTCTGACCAATGCCGAGAAGTCAGAATTGTTTTGTACCGTATTATCGGCAAGGCTTAACTTGTTGTCCAGAGAAATCTGAAAATTTTCTCTAATTTTAATCTGATTTTTGTCAAAATCCTTTTTTTTTGCTCTTTCTGCCCTTATTTTTTGCTCACAATCGACAAAAATAAGCCTGTCGCATCGCTTTGCCCAGCCAACTTCCACCAATAATGGCATATCCAGCACGATTGCCTTGACATGATTTTGTTGATTATATTGCTCTATAAGCTCCTGGGCACGCTCAAGGACAAGAGGATGAATTACCCCGTTCAAAGATGCAAGTTTATCGCCATCAGCAAAGACTACGCCGGCAAGTTTCTTATGTTCGATTCTTCCTGAAGAATCTAAAACAGCTTCTCCAAAAAGCCCGACAATTTTTTCTTTAACACTATTCCTGTCGAGCAACTCATGAGCGATCTTGTCGGCATCAATTACCTTGCATCCCAACTTGGCAAATTCTGCCGCAACAGTACTCTTTCCGGAGCCGATTCCACCCAAAATACCTATTATTGGTTTGTCTCCGATAATGTTCACAGGCGGGCAGTCTAACCACTCTCTTGCAACCGGTCAAGTAATTTTTAATTCATCAAATTTATTGTGGCGGGGTAATAGTGATTTCTATCGGGGATGAGGTTGCAGTTATCCCACGGCTGTCCGTTGCTGTTGCAGTGATACTATAGAGCCCTCTTGCGTTCTGTATGAAATTAGTCACCCAGCCGTCGGAACTGTCGCTATCCTCATCGATTTTCCTGCCGTTGACAAAAAACTCCACCTTCACCACGGGCCCGTAAATACCCCATGCCTCAACTTCGATTTCAATATCGGCCGGCTGCATAACAAAAATGGCGTCATTCTGCGGCGATATAATATTTACGACAGGGGGTTTTACGTATTTGAGCCAATCTTCCGACAGCAGGGCAAGGTCCGCCGTATTTACTATACCATTTCGATCCAGGTCGCCGGGCTGCCGGTTTTCGGTTTTCATCCAGGATTGAGCCAGAAAGGCAAAATCCTTCGAGTTGACAAGCCCATCATTATTTATATCGGCCAGCAAACTCCAGCCATGGGGCGGAATACTGGCCTCGGCTGTGCCGCCGTAACAGCCCATATTGATACGCAGGTTAGTTGCCCACGAATTAGATGGGCCATCCGGCGTATTCAACAATTCATCACCCAACGGCCAGCCCGGATTACCGGCGTCGATACATGGACTTGTTATTTCATCGTAGTGCCAGCGCCCGCTATCGATGTCCCATCGCCAGCCTGCGCTCTTCAAATGGTAGTCACCTGCTTCCGCATCGACAAAGAGCGGGTCGGCACCGATGTTCCCAATCCCCCCAAGTGTTCCGTTCCAACCCTGGATACAGCAATAATTTGTTACCGATATCCTGCTGCCGCGCGCATCGTTAATCTGCGCCGATTCGGCCATACCGCTGCTATCACTGTTGCCCCAGAGAATGGAGCCGGCCAATTCGGCACTGCCGCCCCATCCGTTCCATATTCCGCCGCCCATTTCCGCCGAATTGCCGTGTAATGTGCAGTTAATCAGAGTGGGTATAGACTCGCTGTTTTTGACGCCACCACCGTACTCAGCCATGTTTTCACGGAACGTGCAGTTTCTCAGGTTTGGCTTGCTGTCGTAACAATTATACATACCGCCGCCATGCCGGGCGGTGTTTGCCGTGAAAGTGCACTTAGTTAAAACCGGGTTGCTATTCTCGGAGTTATAAATGCCGGCCCCGCTGTGGTTGGCAAAGTTTCCGCTGAAAGTGCAATTGGTCAGTACCGGGTTGCTGTTAACCAGATTACACATTCCACCGCCGCTGCCGAGCGCGGAAAGCTTCGATTCGGCCGAGTTTTCGCTGAATGTGCAGTTGGTCAGTATCGGCGAGCTGTTATAAGAGTTACAAATGCCGCCGCCGTACTCTCCAGCGGTGTTTCCCATGATGATGCAATTGATTATCTTCGGGCTGCTTGCCGTACATTTTATACCGCCACCGAGCCCGCCGGCGGATCCGTTGATAATTTTAATGCCGTCGAGGACGGAATTCTCGTTTTCGCCGTTGTGGAAATCGAAGCCGCGGCCCTTGAACTGACAGTCGATGATACAGTTTTGCGGACCGTTTTCGCTTTTTACCGTGATAGCTTTTCCTTTGAAGTCGATATCGAAGTTTCCCTCTCCGGAATATTGCCCGTCGGCAATCCATATAGTATCACCATTCGAGGCGTTGTCTATCGCAGCCTGAATTGCAGGATAGACGCCCGGTACCCGATAGCCGGAAAATTCCACCGATGTAGTAAACGAATAGCACAGACCGTTGTTGTCCGCCGTGACTTTGTTACCCACTTCATCGACCAGGTCTATGACGAAATAGTAATCCGTATTTAAAGAAAGAGGCTGGAGCCTGATGGTATGATCATCGGCAATTATAATATCTTCCTTTGTAAAAGTATATGGCCCGCCGCGTGTCAGAGAGCAACGAACCCGGGCCTTAGTTGGTTCGTCGGTCGCAAACGTGATACTGGCTACATGTCCCTGCGTCTCAACCCGGACATTCAAAAGCACCGGTGTTTCAGAATCCGTAATAGCACTGTCCATTGTTGCCGCCGGATTGCCGGTGCCGTCATTGGCATCGAAATATATCGCCGTAATGACCTCATCAGAGGAAACCTGGACAGTTCCATCTTCTCTGACAGGTTCGCCGGAGCCGGTCGAGATGCTCCCGGTGAAAACGCCGAAGACGGAACTACTTTCGGCCAGAACAACCTTTTCCAAGTCACCCCCGCCTGTCATTACGGTTGCTTCCTGCGTGCCTTTGCCCCTGAGGTCCCAATCCGCCAGAAGCATTCCCACAACGCCGGGGCGGGCATAATAGTCACTATCGAAACTGATATACCCTCGCGAGGGAATGACGGCATGCATTGCTCCCGAAAGATTTACCCTGCCATTCGAAAGGCAGATTCCGAGTGAAATCGGATCCGCTGTTCTTGTCAGCACGTCATAAACCTGATCGAATGTCATTAACGGATTAGCTGAAAGTAACAAAGCACAAGCGCCCGCGATATGGGGACATGCCGTTGACGTTCCTGATAAGAAAGTCGTGTATCCGTTGTTGGATACACCAAGTGAAGTTCCTTCCGCGCTTAGCGACAAAACATCCACCCCGGGTGCTGCTATGTCCACACAGTCACCATAATTGGAATAAGGCCATCTTTGGTCGTCCGAATCTGTTGCAGCAACGGAAATCACGTTTTTGTAGCAAGCCGGGTACTGGGGTAAATCCGAATCATCATTGCCGGCGGACGCGACTATTATCACGCCCCGGCTGTAAGCGTAATCAACGGCATCTTTCAGCAGCAGGGACTCATTTGGCGTGCTCCAGCTATTGGAAATAACATCGGCACCGTTTTCCACGGCGTAATAAACAGCAAGTACCGCATCGGCTGTGCTTCCATCTCCGAACAAGCCCATAAACTTAAGGGCCATTATCCTCGTGTTCCAGCAAATCCCCGTGATATCTAAATCGTTATTACCCCTGGCGGCGATTATGCCGGAACAATACGTGCCGTGGCCATAATCATCCATCGGATCGCCGGTATTATAAATGAAATTATAGCCATGCATATCGTCAACGTAGCCATTTTCGTCGTCATCTACTCCTTCGGTCCCGTTAAGCTCGGCTTCATTGACCCACATGTTGTCCCGTAAATCTCTGTGGTTATAGTCCACACCCGTATCCAATACGGCGACCACCGTCTGTGAGCTTCCGGTGTAAATACTCCAGGCTCCTTCAGCAGCGATCTTGCCCAACGACCATTGGTCGGGATGCAGAGGATCATTCGGTATCGAATTTGCAGAAACAATGTAGTTTAACTCCGCATACTCAACATCGGGATTGCTTCGATACTCCGCAAGAGCTTCTTCAAGTGATTGCCGGGATTCGCAGTCAAGCTGAATCCTGTATATACTGCCGAGGTCGGGGACTTTTGTGGTTTTCGGAACCCGCTTGAGTCTTTCGAGGATGCGTTTTTGTTTTTGTGCCGGGGATTTGCCGATTTCTTCCCTGAGTGAATCGAACTGCAGTCGTCTTTTTCGAAAGTCCTTTAAAAGAGGTTTGATCCGGCTGCCCCTGTATTTTGCATTCAACTGACCCGGATGGGATGACAAGGGCGAGAAGTTCGGGAAATCTGCCGAGTTTTGTAGCTGTAGCTGTTTTTCGATTGCATCGGCGGCCGGCCCGCGAAATTTTACAATTATCTCATTCGGTACGCAGCGGCAGGGCTCTGCGCCAATTACCGCCGGTGTTAAGACCACTGAAAATAAGAGCAGGGCAAGACTTGATAGTACCGTCTTTTTCATTTACCTGCTCTCCATGATTTATCATGCATATATTAGTAACAGCCGCTTGAGAACGTCCGGGCTGTGATGCTATGAAGCTGATATAATTATAGCACGAGAGCAGTTGATTTTGCAAGGACTTTATTCAAATCCCGGCAAGCACAAGGATTGTAAATTCAGTATCTCCAAATCCGGCACGCATCGGCGTAACGCGAGAGGCCGGGTATGACTCACGAGAGACTGACTTTCTCCGGAATCTTTTGTATGCTGCTCAGCAGGTAGTCCTTCACCACCACGTCCCAGCTCATATTTTTTGCAAGTTCGTAGCCGGTTTTGAGCATGCTTTCAATTTCGGACTCGTCTTTTGGCAAACGTGAGCATATCTGCATCGCGACCTTTTCGCTCTGGCTTGCCTCTATTCGGTCCCGTATCGATCGGTCGATCTGAAGCAAATCTTCAATATCGGCATAGGTCCGGATTTCCAGGTCGGTATAGTCGGCAACAATAACATTCTTGACGTTTTCCGGGCCGGTTATGTCCCGCAGGAAACCTAAACATCCGCAGACACTGCTGAATACGCATATACCGCCGAAAGTCAGCGGCTCAAGCTGGGCTATTCCGAACGGCTCATAAATGCTCTGGCCAAATTCGACATCGGTTCCCTTGCGGATGTCCATAAATTCCATATCAAGAGGCATCTTTTCGCCGCATTTTTGGGGATCAAAGCCAAACTGGTTGATGAACACTATTTTCAAATTCCTGCTTCTGGCGTTGAATTGCTGTACAGCCGTATAGTAATTTGCCTCCCCGCCGGATAAGTCCGGCCAGTTTTCACGATGAGCCACGGGCCAATTATATGTAGACTCCATATCGTGAATGTCCCGGCTGCGACGCTGCGATACTTCAGTCGAAAGGACAAACAGCACTCCTGTTTTACCCTGCGTCCTGAACTCCCGCTCGATGTGTTCAAGAACGCGCAAATCACGCCACATTCCTTTGCTCTGAACGAGTCTTGTCACGTGCGTGAAAACGTAATCAGGCTTATAACCTAACAGGTTTTCACAATATCGCTGAAGTTTTTCTCTCGATGCGAGCTTCTCGGCAATACTGATTTCGTATGCCGGGATACCGTTATATACTATATCGATATCGGCGGTTTCGAATTCCGGTGCCAGGAAACGCAATTCATCGACGACATAATCGCCGACCGCGCATATACGGTCACAGTATTTTGATGCCTCCACGAGAGAGTGCTTGAAATAGGTACTCTGGTCACCGAACACTTCGTTAACGTAAAGTCCGTCGCTGTGAGCCTGTCTCATGACATTGTAAAACATCGTATCGTGCCCGGGATGCTCTTCTACAATGCGTCGCATAGGGGCCACTTCATGAGCGTAAAAAACTGTTTTAAAGTTACACGCAGGCTCAAGAATAGCTGCCAATGCGGTTGGCATTCCCATAAACTCATGCGAGATGATTATGGTCGAATCTTCAGCGGCGCCGATCGCTTTAAGCACGGCAATTGCCACGGGGGCCAATCTGATATATTGCTCGAACTCCCATAAGTGTTCGAATAAATTACTGCGGACTCCGAATTCCTCGAACAACTGTCTTTTGTATTCGTTAATCGCTCCCTTATCGATATGTCTTACATCGACCAGCACAACTTCAGGCGAGCTTATTATGCCGGTCTGCTTGTCAACAAAAGTACGTCTGCCGTAAACTATGCCGGCGTTGTAGAAATTTTCGATCTTATGGAATGCAGGAGCGTACCCCGTGTTTACAAATTGATCGATAGACGAGTAGAGCACTTCACTATTCTCGCCGAGCCGTTCCGATGCGGAGCCTTCCGTGGTGAACAGCGGGCCGATGAGTATTGAGCGTTCTACTGCATCGAGATAGGTTTTGCTGGTGAAAAAACCATGCAGAACGGCGCCGATACCGCCGACCTTATCCACCGTCTCATGGGTGACGTGCACTGCTGTTGTCTCTCTGGTCATAATAAATTTCCCTCCAAGTTTAAGTCTGAGGTATAATCAGGTTGTTCTTATTATATCTACGTAAAATATAAGAAATGGGATCATCACAACCAAATAAAAGGGGCCCTGTGACGTACCGTTTTATTTGGACCGAAAAAACGGCATGAAATATGCAAAGATAACGTGTATTTTAGGACGCTTTTGGCCGGCCTTGGGAATTTTTATTTGGGCCCGCCGATTGTCTCTCGTAAAGTTCTTATCGTACCTGCAAGAACCTGTGGAGGAATATCAGCCAATTTCGGGTCGGGGATTTCGCTAAGCGCTATTCGGTCAATAATCTCAACTGCCCGTTTACTGAAAGGGGCAATCAAAGCGGCCGTTCTATCGGCTTCGTCCAATTCACCGTACACCATTTGCCGGAGATACATGATTATGTTTTGTGTCAACTCCCTGTCGCCCATCTGATATACCGCCCCGGCTGGCGGAGCGGGCCCGTCCAGAATCTCTCTTTCTTTCAGAATGTCTTGTGTAAGCCTGTGTGTTTCAGCCATTAGACGGTGCTCTCTTTCCACATCGGTCTCATCTATTGGCGACAGCTTCAACTCTTCGCCGGTGTCCATGCTGGGGACATATAGTTTATTGTGACATGCCGGGCACTTGCCCCATTTGCCTCCGGCGGTGTCCGCCGCTTCTATCTTTTTCCCACAATACTCGCAATGAAATACGATCGCCATTTTGACACCTCTGATGAAAACTTTTCTATTTTTCCGCTCTATATTCCGCGGCCACCTCGGTGGTTATTCCGCCGCGAGGTGTAAATCGAGAGATAACTTTCATCCAGCGTGGTTTGCATAAACCAGTCAAATCATCCAGTATATCATTCGTTAGAGTCTCGTAAAAAATCCCCTTGTTGCGGTAACTTTGCATGTAGAATTTCAGGCTCTTGAGCTCTATGCATAATTTATCGGGGCAGTATTCGATGATGATCTCGCCGAAATCCGGCTGGCCCGTTCGAGGACAAACGCTCGTAAACTCGGGACATCTGATAGTTATACGATAATCCCGCCCGGGACGGGGATTTTCGAACATTTCTATTTCTACCTGCTCGCCCATTATTCTTTTTAACCGCCTTTATAAAACTTCACGCAATATTATAATCGAGAGATTGCTCCGGGACAAGCAATAATCAATATAAGAAATGATGAAAATCTCCCCCGGCACAAAAATTGCGAAAACCGGCCAAAATTGTTGCATAGAGCCGGAAGCTCAGGTATATTTGATTTTCCGAAGGCTCCAGGATTTAGCAGGACGCTGTTGATATCAATAAATCCCGTTACGAATTGTTTAATGTTTGAAAGGAATCAGGAAATGACAAAAAGAATCTTTGTTGCAGGTTTGTTGGTTGGGACAATCCTTTTCGCTCTGGCGGGTTGCGATACGCAGAACGAAGTCCAGGAGAACGAAGGCTTTATAGAGACCCAGGTGATCCCGGAAGTCAGCAAGGCAGAAGAGGTCGAAGCGGCTAAAGCGGCTATCGAAGCGGTTAAAGCGGCTGAAGAAGTCAAAGAGGTACAAAAGGTCGAAATCGCTAAATTGACGCTTCGGATTAATTGCGGAGCCACCGAACCTTACACCGACAAGGCCGGTAACACGTGGCTTGCCGACCAGGGCACCGAATCCGGCGGAAAATGGGGTGCCGTCGATGGCCTGACCGTTGACCGCGGTGAATTGGGTATTGAAGGTACCGATGCACCAAAGATTTACGAGACCGAACGCTACAGCATGGAAGGATATAAATTCACCGTTCCCAACGGCAAATATACCGTCCGGCTGCACTTTGCCGAAACATATGACGGCATAACGGTAGAAGGCGAACGGGTTTTCTCGGTGACAATTAACGAACAGACCGTCCTCAAAGAAATCGATCCCTTTAAGGAAGCCGGCGGTTATCAGAAGCCCGCGGTTAAGACAATCGAAGATGTGACTGTAACTAATGGTCAACTGGATATCGGATTTACCCTGAATATACAGAATCCCGAGATCAACGGTATCGAGATACTTTCCGAGTAGCTGGTTGTTTATTAAATTTGATTTGATAGCTTGGAAGGGTGGCAGCCTCAAGCGCAGCTTGGGGATGGCTTCTCCTACATTTACCATCCCCAAAGCCTTTGGCTTTGAGGCTGCCACCCAACCTTCTGACGACAACTTACAGATTGGCGGGAGCTGACTTGTGGCAGATAAAAAAGCTGTAGTTTTACTGAGCGGAGGTCTGGATTCGGCCACGACTTTGGCCATCGCGCGCAGCGACGGTTTCCAGTGCTGTGCTTTGACTTTTGCCTATGGCCAGCGGCATAAGCGGGAAATCGAGGCCGCGAAAAAGGTCGCCCAATCGCTCGGAGCGGCCGAACATCGTATTATCGAAATCGACCTGGCCGCGTTCGGCGGTTCGGCCCTGACCGACCAGGCCATTGACGTGCCCAAGGACAGGGCCGGCCTGGAGACCTCGACCCAAATCCCGGTAACTTATGTCCCGGCACGTAACACGATATTTCTGAGCTACGCCCTCGCCTGGGCCGAGGTGCTCGGCGCGTTCGATATCTTTATAGGCGTCAATTCCACCGATTACAGCGGCTATCCCGACTGCCGGGCCGAGTTTATCGCCGCTTTCGAGAAGACAGCCAACCTCGCCACCGCAGCCGCCGTCGAAGACAGGGGCCAATACCGCATCCAAACACCCATTATCGAAATGACAAAGTCCCGGATAATCCTGACCGGCACGAAGCTCGGCGTCGATTATTCCCTGACTCATAGCTGCTACGACCCGGACAGCCACGGCAGAAGCTGCGGCCGATGCGACTCCTGCCGGCTGAGATTGAAAGGCTTCGCCGAGGCTGGCCTTGAAGATCCGATTGAATATATAACATAACCTTGTCATTCCCGCGCATGCGGGGTATATGTTTAGCCAGGGGAAAGCCATCCCCATCCCGATGAACGACAATCGGGATGAGGCTGCCACCCAATAAAATTGATGTAAAACGGGTGGCAGCCTCAAAGCCGTAGGCTTTGGGGATGGTCAGAATGCAGAGGGCAGCTAAACACATACCTTGCGGGAATCCATTATACGAAATGAAAAATGCATATTAACGAGATTTTCTATTCCCTGCAGGGCGAAGGATTTCTGGCCGGCTTGCCGAGCGTGTTCGTTCGCGTGGCGGGCTGCCCCCTGCGCTGCCGGTGGTGCGATACGAAATACGCCTGGGATAAAGAAGCAGGGCGGCAAAATAGTACAGATGAAATTGCCTGGACCGTTCAACAATGGCCCTGTAAATATGTCGTAATAACCGGCGGCGAGCCGATGGTCGATTCGGATTTGCCGCAGTTGGTCCGGGAGCTAAAAGCCGCCGGCAAACACATAACCATTGAAACAGCCGGCATAGCTTATATCCCGGATATGCCCTGCGACCTGATGAGTATCAGCCCCAAATTGAGCAATTCCGTGCCGGACGATGCGAAATTAGCGGCGATTCACAAGAATTCGAAGCTCGATATTGCTGTTCTCGGAGAACTCATAGATAATCATAACTACCAGCTCAAATTCGTCGTTGACTCCGTGAATGACCTGTCGGAGATTCAGGAATTGCTCGATAAAATCGGTAACATTGACACCGAAAAGGTGATGTTAATGCCGCAAGCAGCCACAAGGGACGAACTCCTGACCAAATCTCCGATGGTTGCCGACCTATGCAAACAAACCGGCTTCGCATTCTCCCAACGCATCCAGGTCCTGCTCTGGAACAATGAAAGAGGAACGTAATATCAAAGGTCTTTAATCCTTAACGGTGCTTTTAGCAACCGAATATCATCAATCCATACCGTCCCTCTGCCGTTTATGGTCAGATTCAGTCTTACGTTATCGGGATTCTCGCCCTTCTTTAAAAAGAATAGGATTTCCTGCCTCGTCCAGGCTGTGGTGCCCCAAACCGGTGTGGGATCCTTGGAGAAAAAATCGCCTTTACCGGGGAAATGGCACCACATCTCCAGACGAGCATCCTGGTCTACATCTTGTGTCCGAATTTGTGCCTGATAAATGAGCCGTGCATTCTCGATGTCTATGTCTCCAGT
>CAZTDF010000146.1:0-12179 GCA_964612465.1 uncultured Pirellulales bacterium | reverse complement strand
ACGCCGTTGGGGGCGTCCTCGATGACGACGCACTGTGCCGGCTCAATCCCCATTCGTTCGGCGGCAATCAGGAAAAGTTCTGGATCGGGCTTTTTACGCTTAACGTCATTGCCGTTTATATAGACCATCTTCTGGTATGGAACACCGACTGCGTTCAGTACGGCGCGGGATTTTTCAAACGTGCCGGACGTTGCAATCGCCACGCTAAAATCTTTTCTTTGCATTGCTTCGTCCATTAGTACCATTACACCGGGGAAGGGGGGCAAAGGTTCTTCGCTGAGGATCTTAAGGAAATATTCCTGCCGGAGTTGAGTTGCCTGCTCGACTTGCTCGTCGGTCAGTTCAAGGCCGTGAACTCGGGCGGCGGCTTTTACGTATTCTTCCGCTCCTCTGCCCAGGCCCGCTTCAAAATCCTCACGCAGAACGTCCTCAACGCCGAACAGCTTGGCGAAAACCTTAATCGAAGCTCTTGAGTTGACCGCCTCGGTATCGGCAATCACACCGTCAACGTCAAATATTAAACCGTATCGTTTGTTCATAATATCCATAATTTGCATTTTAATGCGGTATTGTTTGTTTTTATATACTTTTATTAAGGGATATTGCGCGGGAAAATAAAAAAAATGGTAAAATGAAAAAACCGCCGAGAATGGTTAACCGGCGTTTTTTTGGGGGTGGAGGTGATATCGGGATTTTATTTTCTTTTTCGCAGGAACAGCCCTCCCAACGCAAGCAAGCCCATTGTCGCAGGTTCGGGGACAGAAAAGTTATCCAGAGCTATTTCCCATTCCGGATTATAATCAGAATTGCTTGAGTGCATAAATACGTAGGCGTCATTATTATTGAAATCGGCATTAAACGGGTCAATATCGAAATTTACCCAATCGTTCTGATCATTACTCCAATATTGCGGGACTAACTGACTGTCGTCTCGAATGATCTGTAGCCGTCCTTCCAAGGGCCAGGGTTCTGCAGAATATACTGCGTTGGATACACCATCCTGATAAGTAAATATACCGACCCAATGTTCGCTCGCTCCAAAATTGTTGGGTACCAGGGATATATACATACCCGTGTTTAGCCACTGATCGAAGACCCCGATGCCCCATCTGGCCTTATGATCAGTGCATTGAATCCAGTCATAATCGATCCAGACCGATTCTTCCATGTCAACGGTAGCGGTATGCTGTAAAGTAATTCTGCCTGTCACTCCGGAGCCTCCGCCAAGCCTAAGGTAGCCTCCTTCTTCAGTGACATAGGATGATCCGGATTGCTCTGTTACTTGCCATGACGGATGTATCGATCCGTCATTAAAGTCATCTGCAATAATAAAGGCCATTGTCTTTGGGGTTATTGTCAGCAGGGTTATTGCGATAACTCCCAGCAAACCATAGCGTTTAATTTGTTGTCTTCTGTTTTTCATTTTTTTCCCTTTTTGTTAAAGTATTTTGATATGGAAAATCCCATCTGGGATTTCCCATATGCACACTTAAAAAACATAATTTCTCCATACGACATCAATGAACTTACCTAAATTAACTTGAAAAGTCAAGAATTTTCTGTTTCGAGACAATTTTTTTGAAAATTTACACGAAAACACGTTTTTTGTGTCCCACCTTCCTTCCTATCCTTGCTTTTGCACAGACCTTGACCGCTTGCCCCTTCGTAAAGTCAAGTTTTCAGCAATTCTTGGCATTAGGCGAGCAAACCTCCATCGCTCGTGACCTTGGTTCCATGAAATTCAAGCTTCAACTTGCGGTCAAAATCGAGCCTGAGAGCGTCCTTGCGTGCTTCACCCATTGGGTTCTCCCATGTAAGATAGTCTAAAGTGGGTTGAGTGGTCTCCATAAGCTCTATACTATCAAATTCGTGTTTACTTGTCACGGACTATTTGGGAAATCCGGGTTAATATGTATTTTTGCTTTTTGCATTTTGATTTTTAATATTTTTTGCCACGTTTTTGCCCACTGCGCATTTATAATAGTGATGATAGTTGGAATATGTAAACTCCGGAGTGCAGCAGACGTGGATGAAGACAACGGATTGGTAATTCAGGCTCGCAGCGGTCGAGCAGCTTTTGTGCAGTTGTACCGCAGGCATTACGATGCGATATTCAGATATTGTGCACACAGACTGTTTGACAGGGCCGCGGCCGAAGACGTTACTTCCGAAGTATTTCTTAAAATGGTTGAGAATTTTCATTGTTTCAGAGGCACCGAAGCACAAATTCGCAACTGGCTGTACAAAATCGCAACCAATGCCGTCAATAACCATTTGAGACGGATGAATCGTCGTAACAGGCTGCTTCGGGCCGCTCAGGAGCGAGCCAATAGTCAAGCTGCTGATTGTGGGCAATCGGCTGCAAAACTGGTTCTTCTGAAAGACGCTTTGTTGGCTTTGAAGCCGCGTTACCAGACTATCATCACATTGCGTTTCTTTGAGAATATGAAATTGAAAGAGATTGCCGAGGTATTGGGCAGCAGTCCCGGCACGGTTCGCAGCCAGTTAGCACGAGCACTTGCCAAGCTGCGAAAGCAATTGGCCGTTGAGTTCATAGAAGAATCTGAGGTTATCGAAAATGAACAGAGATGAGAGACAATTTGAAGACTTCATTAGCAAAATCAAGTTTGATGACGAGCCTGATGCCGGCCATCGCGACAACCTCGAAAAAAAGCTTCTTGCTGTCTTATTAAGGCAACCTCGGCACAAACAACGACATTTAAAGATTTGGAGAATAATCATGAAAAGTAGAATCACAAAGTTATCCGCGGCAGCAGCCGTGCTGATTATCATAGTAACAGTTAGCTGGCTTTCTTCCGAACCCGGCTCGACACAGCGAATATCGTCGTTTACTCTCCTGGCCCGAGCCTCTGCCGCCGAGCAGAGACTCTTCAGTGGCACTGGTGGGATAGCTCACATCGCCAACGAGGTCGTCTTGTATCCCGGACAGGAGCGTGATGTGAGTGAGCTTCTCAGTGATCTGGAGTCGGAGGTCACACAGGACAAGAACCTGGCTTTTATCAGGAGCTTTTTGTCTCACAGATGGCTTCCCGTCTATTCGCTCGGGGCGGATGGACAGCCTCGCGAGTATAAGCTTGAGCTCGCAAAGCACGCGGACAAGGCGGTAACCGTTTCTGATCTTGCCTGGTACGATGCCGCGACCGGCCGGTTTGTACGTGTTCTAAAGATGGATGACAGGGTGCTTTTTGCCAATGCCTATGATGGCGAGTTCATCTACGTGGTCCGAAACAGTCCGGACGGACGGCTTCAAATTGAGCAGGAGGCCGTGAGCAGCGCATTTGAGGTGCCTGACAATCCGGCGGACTTTCTGGGAATTGCTGCAGGGATAAGAGGCTCGACACCCACAGAAGAATACCCGCCAATACAGAAGGTCACCACGGAGACGCTCGAAGACGGAACACCGGTTCGTGTCTACAAGCTGGGTTTTGCCGATCCCTGGGGCGGAGTCGATACCTACTATTTGTTCAAGATCAGCACCGATGCCGACGTCATCGCTGAGATTGAATGTGTCGTCGAGGGCAGAACAACCAGTATTCATCGGCGTCTGGTTGCCGAGACGGTGGATCGACCTTCGTATTCCTGGAATCTGGCCGAACTGGCTCCGGGTGTTGCAAAACAGGCCGGTCTCAACGTTGACGTGGACGCTGGAGGCGAAGTTATAACCGTACAACAGATGGCTCAGCGTGCTACTTCTGCTGTCTATATCTTTGCACAAGATCCTTCGTGGACCTCTGATCGTGTGATTTACGATGAACCCGATGAGATGAGCCCGACCGGCCGCTTGCTTGCAACGGTCTACCGCGCAAATGATGGTCGTGACGTGGTCATGTGCCAGGGTGAGACGATTAGCAGGTACATGACGGTTGCTTATGACAAATGGCAGGAGCTTGGAGAACCGGTGACGTGGACGTATGAGTCGGAGAACGGATTTAAGGCGATGCACCAGAAGGATAAGGAAGGCGAGATGTGGTGGACCGAGTTTGCGCTCAAGAGTTCAGGTTTCGAGCCTGCGGCCAATCGCGTTGGGTATATCCTTATGTCACCTGCGAAAACCTTCATGGTTCTTGCCATCAACGGCCCTGTAAGTGAGCAGGAACTGAAGAATATTGTCGATAGCCTGATTCCCGCAGACCAATACGGGCGAGAACTGATTCAGCCTTAAAGCCGATCGCATTGTATCGATATCAACTCCAAGGCCGGGCTTTTCTGCTCGGCCTTTTTTTATGTCGAAAGACTTAAAAATTGCAGGAGATGATTTTTTTAGACTAAAAACACGAAGCCGGTTGTATTATAAGTGATGAACGATCGTTCTTTAGTCGGGTATGTGAGACTTCAATGATAGAAGATAAGCTGCTTATCTGGAGATTCAAGTGCGGCGATAAAGCCGCGCTGGCGCGCATCTATGAAAAGTATAAGACGGACCTGCTAAGAATAGCAACGGGCCTTTTGAACGAAATGAGTGTAGCCGAGGACATTGTACACGATGTCTTCGTCACATTCGCACAATCGTCGGATAAGTTGAAGCTGGGCGGCAATCTAAAAGGCTACCTGATAACATGCGTCGCTAATCGCGCGAGGAATAGCAAGCGTGTCTATCAGCGACGGCAGGCCGTCAGCCTCGACGAGACTGAGTCTATAATATCTGATTCGAGCAAGCCTGAGCGATGGATTATAAGCAGCGAAGAATTGGACACTTTGAACAACGCTTTGGCAAAGCTTTCGTATCCTCAGCGGGAGGTTGTCATTCTGCACGTGCAAGGCGGTATGAAATTCAGGGCTATAGCAGAATCGCAAAACGTGTCCATAAACACAATCCAAAGCCGATACCGCTATGGATTAGATAAACTACGGTCATTGTTAAATGGCGAGGTGGAAAAATGAGACCGGCAGAAAATATGAAAAAGTTAATCAAGAATGTACCTATAAAAACTAACGCAGAGAGGGACAAGGAAGTTCTCGATGATGTCCTGAATGCGTTGGAAAAATCAGAAAAGGATTATTCGGCCGCTTCCCGGTCGAGGATATGGAGAATAATTATGAGAAACAGAATCACAAAACTTGCCGCGGCAGTATTTGTTATTGCAGTATGTGTTGGCGTATACCAGCTTGGTGGTTCGCGGGCGGCCTTTGCCCGCACGACAAGAGTAGTGAGAACCACTCTGGCGGATCTACGAGAATTCGCCTCGAACTTGAGAGAACACAAGCCGGAAAAATATATATATGAGTCTAACCTTCCGCCTGCCGAGCCTGCCAAGCCGAATCCTGATATTCAATACACGATTATCTCAGCGCGCGTACAAGAATTCTCCTTAGTTGGAGGGCATGATGATTTGCTGGATTTTCTGGAGACAGAAAGTATCGAATTGGACCCAGCCGCAGGCTACCCGGATGTGTCGTACGCCAGACTCGATCCTGACAAAACCGAGCATTTCACTGACTTTGCACGCGCCGGTGATGATCTCAAGCTCAGGTCAGGGCCCAGGTTAATACTGCAAGAGGGTCACGAGGGGACTGTTGGGAGCTTTGGCGCTGATGACCAGGATGCTGTTGCAATTGCGCTGGCAGCCACAGTCCTGGACGATGACGGACTCATTGAGTTGAGCTTCTCTTTCCTCCGCGGGCAGAGCGGCTTCGAAATGCCAAGTCTTGAAATAGAAGCCGACGAGGCTGTTTTGTTCCGGCTGGTCGGGACAGCAGAAAATGAGGACAATTCAAATGACGAAGATGCTCCTGACTCAGACAGTGTGATTTTTGTCCTCATCCGGATCGAAGTGATACCACCGGGCTAAAGGTGGATGAGATATTCCCATCGGCACGAACCTCACATAAACATCCCAAGGCCGGGCCCATTTGGCTCGGCTTTTTCTATGGACCTTGAGAGCAGAATCGCCTTTTGGGCCCGCTTTGTAGGATATAGGGGAAAAAGCCGATTTTGGTTAGGCCAAAAGTACTATTCAACTCGTTATATTAATGGCACTGGAACAACCTGAGCATGGTTGAGACGAAGGCGATTTTGAAACGCCATGCTTATGCGGAGCAGATCATTCACGTCGATACATTTCTGCGGTTGAGATTCCGCTGCTACGATACCCATAACAAGGGGGCTTATACTCTGATTGTCAGCATATAATCCCTGAACTCCACGTAGATTACGCTTCGATATCTAATTGCTTTACATCTGCCTAATTTTGCAGTTGAAACCGAATCTGTTTGCTGGTAGAATTCTGCCTACTTTTTTGGAATCTCCATGGAGGCCATAAATGGCAGAAGATTTTGATATACAAATATTAAAGAACGGGATGGTCCTTCTCGGTGAGCCTATGGAAGCGGTCGAGTCGGTGGCGTTCGGTTTTATGATGCCGGCCGGAGCGGCACGCCTGCCGGACGGTTGCTGCGGGGCCGGAAGTGTGATTGCCGACTGGATTTTCAGAGGGGCCGGTGATAAAGACAGCAGGCAGTTAAGCGACGCTCTCGATGGCCTGGGGTTGGTTCGCGGGAGATCGGTCGGCAGCTCTCATATTGCCGTTGGTGCGGCATTGGAAGCCGGAAATCTGGCCGAAGCGTTGGATTTGTATGCAGATATTATACTTAAACCCAGCCTGAAGGATGACCGGTTCGAATTAGCAAGGCAACTTGCGATTGATGAGGTATTGTCTTTAGACGACGATCCTCGGCACAAGGTGATGCTCAAACTCCGAGAGCAGTTTTATCCGAGTCCCCTGGGACGCAGCACGGTCGGAGATATTGCGGAACTGAAGGCTTTAACGGCTCAGATATCAGGGCAGATCATCAAAGATAAGTTCAATCTTTCGCAGACGATTTTTTCTGTCGCCGGTAAATACGATTTTGATGCCGTTTGCCGGCAGATAGAGAGATTGTTCGAATCTGAGCCAAAAGAAGGCGGCGAATCTGTAACGTTAGGCCCGAGACAGGGAAAATATACGCATATCGATAATAACGGTGCGCAGGTGCACATTGCCCTGATGACCGAAACAGTCAAGCCGACCGACGTGGACTACTACAATGCCAGGGTTGCGATATCGGTTCTTTCTGGCGGGATGAGCGCCAGATTATTCACGGAGGTCAGAGAAAAAAGAGGTCTGTGCTACGCGATAGGCGCAAGGTATCACGGCCTGAAGGAAGCGGCCGGCGTTATGTGCTACGCAGGCACGACACCGGACAAGGCCCAGGAGACGCTCGACTGTGTCATCGGCGAATTCAACCGGCTCGGCGAAGGAATCAGCGCAGAAGAAATCGACAGGGCCAAAGTCGGACTCAAAAGCTCGCTGATCCTTCAGAGCGAATCGTCCAGCAGCAGGGCAGGTGCCATTGGAAGCGATCACTACATATTGGGCAGAGTTCGTAGCCTGGACGAAATCAAGGACAAGATCGAGGCAACCAGTGTTGATTCGGTTCTGGCGTTTTTGCGAAATAATCCGTTCCGCGACTTTACGGTTGTGACGATCGGCCCGAAGCAGGTCAAAATACAGTAGGACGACGCATGGAATTTAAGAGCGAGAAATTAGAAAACGGCTTAGTTATAATCGGCGAGCTTAACAAATCTGCGAAATCGGCGGCGGTTGGTTTTTTTGTCAAGACCGGCTCACGTGATGAGACCGAACAGATAAACGGCGTCTCGCATTTCCTGGAACACATGCTGTTCAAAGGCACGGAAAAGCTCAGTGCACTTGAAGTGAATGAGGCGTTCGACAGGACGGGGGCACAATTCAACGCCTTTACCAGCGAGGAAAATACAGTTTATTATGCCGCCGTTCTTCCGGAATATCTGGCCGAGGTGACGGAGTTGTGGACGCAGTTGATGAGACCGGCCCTGAGAGACGAAGATTTCAATATCGAAAAGAACGTCATCAAGGAAGAGATTGCAATGTACAAGGACCTGCCGAGTTTCGATGTGATGGATAGGTGCAGGAACCTGCACTTCGATGGTCATCCGTGCGGCAATAGTGTGCTTGGCAGCGAAGAAAGTATCGACAATTTAACCGCCGGGCAGATGCGGGAATATTTTGCGAGACGTTACGCTCCGAATAATATCGTCCTCGCCTGTGCGGGGAATCTTGACTGGAACCAAATCTGCTCCCTGGCCGCAGATTCCTGCGGCTCATGGCAGCCGCAGACTGTAGGGCGGAAACTCGACCACAGCCGGGGCAGTAAAAAGAAAGAACGAGTAGAAAAAGCAAATCTGGTTCGCGAGCATATATGCCTGATGAGTTCGGGTGTGTCCGCTCAGGACCCGAGGAGATTTGCCGCTTCGCTTTTGGGCACGATTATCGGAGACGACGTCGGGTCGCGGTTTTTCTGGGAGCTGGTGGACAAGGCATTGGCGGAAGCTGCCTCGATGCAGTTCGGAGCGATGGATGGCACGGGGGCGTTTTGCAGTTATATCCGCTGTGGCAGTGATAATGTTACGAAAGTGCTCGATATTGTCAGCAGCATTTTTAATGATTTAGACCGGAACGGTATTACCGAAGGTGAACTAACAAAAGCAAAAAACAAAATATTGAGCGCTTTGGTGATTAAGAACGAGCTGCCGATGGGCCGGCTGGTTGACCTTGGTTTTAACTGGACGTATTTGCAGCAGTATCGAGCGATCGAAGGCGATGTCAATGCAATCAAGGCTGTCACTGTCGATGATGTTCATTCGCTGATAGAGCAATTCAGGCCGGGCGATTTTACACAACTTTCTCTGGGCCCCGCGCGAAGTGCTGGACAATAAGGAGGCAACGAAATGGGCGGCTCGACAAGAAGAGAATTTCTTAAAACCGTTGGTTTTGCAGCCGCTTCAGCGGTAACCATTTCGATGGGTGGCAGCCTCAAAGCTGAAAGCTTTGGGGATGGTTTTTCGCCGAACGTAATCCTGGTAATGACGGATGATCAGGGTTACGGTGACCTCGGCTGTCACGGCAACGAGGTCATTGTGACACCGAGCCTGGATAAGCTGCACGCTCAGAGTGTCCGGCTAACCGATTTTCACGTTGATCCGACCTGTTCGCCAACTCGTTCGGCGCTGTTGACGGGGCACTACTCGTCGCGGACGGGTGTCTGGCATACGATTATGGGCCGGTCGCTGCTGGGCAGAAATGAGGTGACAATTGCCGACGTTTTCTCTGCGAGTGGTTATCGTACCGCGATCTTCGGCAAGTGGC
The DNA here is from genome assembly GCA_964612465.1 of uncultured Pirellulales bacterium. Lineage (GTDB taxonomy): Bacteria > Planctomycetota > Phycisphaerae > Sedimentisphaerales > Anaerobacaceae > JAFGPJ01. The sequence goes on along the minus strand of CAZTDF010000146.1, from coordinate 2,994 downwards.
ACATGGGCGATAATTATCCGTTCAGGCCCCAGGACAGGGGCTTTCAGGAGGTCCTGATTCACGGCGGGGGCGGTGTAGGGCAGGGGCCCGATTACTGGGGCAACGATTACTTCGACGATACGTACTTCCATAACGGCAGGGCGAAAAAGTTCGAGGGGTACTGTACGGATATCTGGTTCGACGGGGCTTTGAAATTCATCGAAGCTAATAAGAATCGTCCGTTCTTTTGCTACGTGCCGACTAACGCACCGCACAGTCCTTACAACGTGGCCGACAAATACAGCAAACCGTACAGGGACAAAGGCGTCAAAGACAATCAAGCCAACTTCTACGGGATGATTACAAACATCGACGAGAATATGGGCCGGTTGATGCGCCGACTTAAAGAGCTGGAATTGGAGCGGGATACGATTCTTATCTTTATGACCGACAACGGGACATCGGGAAGTCACGCCGGGGGAATGCGGGGCAAAAAAGGCTCCGAATACGAGGGCGGGCACCGCGTGCCTTTCTTTATACGCTGGCCTGCCGGAGGATTGAAAGGCCCCGCCGATGTTGACCGGCTCTCGGCGCATATCGATGTGCTGCCGACACTTATAGACCTGTGCGGCATAAAAAGACCGGCCGGCGTAAAGTTCGACGGCTCCAGCCTCGTGCCGCTTTTGAAGGGCAAAGCGAGCAACTGGCCCGACCGCACGCTGCTGGTTCACTCTCAGCGGATCGAACATCCCGAGAAGTGGAGAAAGAGCACGGTGATGACCCAACGCTGGCGGCTGATTAACGGCAGGGAGCTTTATGATATTCAGGCCGATCCCACTCAGAAGAAGGACATCGCCGATTCGAAATCAGACGTTGTCGAAGAATTGCGTCGGTCTTATGAACGGTGGTGGGCCGATCTTTCGCAGGGTTTCGATAAGTACTGCGAGATCGTTATTGGTTCGGATAAACAGAATCCGACCCGGCTGATGTCCCACGATTGGCATGGCCCGAACCCGCCATGGAGCCAGGAGGCGGTCAAAAACGGCAGCCGGGCAAACGGCTTCTGGGTGGTTGAGATTGAGCGCGACGGCACGTATGAATTCGAACTGCGGCGTTGGCCCAGGGAAGCCGATGCACCGATCAACGAAGCGATTGCCGGCGGCAAAGCTATCACCGCCACGAAAGCCAGGCTGAAAGTCGCAGACAAGAATTTGACTCAGCCTATTCCAACTGATGCACATTGCGTGACATTCCAGGTTAGGCTTAAAGCAGGCAAAACTCGCTTGCAGACCTGGCTTACGGGTGAGAACGGAACATCCCGCGGGGCGTATTATGTTTATGCAAAGCGTTTAATTTGATAAAGATACTACAGAAGTCAAGTAAGAAGGAATGATTAGCATTGAAGGAGGTTGTGGCGGTGAGTAAGGCTAAAAATGTTAAAGAAAGTGATGATAAGAAGCAGAAGCGGTCTTCAAAAGAGAAGACTCTACGAACTGCTGCAAAAGAGGCACCGCTTGTAAGTGAGCCGCCTACCAAACGCGAGGATGCGATGCAAGAGACTGGTGAAATACCGAAATTCGACCTGGCCAAACAGATTATGGCCGAACAGCGAAATATTACCGCAATAAAAAGGAAAGGTCCGGATAAAATGGCCAGGCCTCCCAAAAAGCAGCACCCGGCTGAGACAATTGGGCAGAATGTTATGCCAAGGCGGATATTATCAGGGCCGGGGCAAATTATTGCTGAGATTGTAGCAAGAGATATAGAAAATCTCTGCATAGGAAATACTCCTTAGGTTTTTTAGCGAGAACAATATCATCCGGGCGGCAAAATCCTCGAATGTTTTTGTTTACAAAAATGTGCAGTTTTATAGTTATCATCTTGCAATCCCGGCTTATATAGAGTAGATTATCGAAATAATGTTCGGAGAGGTGGCCGAGCGGCTTAAGGCAACGGTTTGCTAAACCGTCGTAGGGGTTTACACCTCTACCGCGGGTTCGAATCCCGCCCTCTCCGTTCTTTATGCATATTCGCCAATAATGTCCTTCACAGCATTTCTACAGAAAAACCTGAGCCGGACTGACCATGCTGGTGAACACTGCGGCCTATAGCAGTGAATTTGATTAAAAGTTACCCCCCCGATAGGAAGCGTATCAATCAAAGGACGACCGGTTCTACTCCAAAAAAGCTGAACAATTTTGTCTGGAAAGACCGATATAGCAGAGTATAGAAAAAAGCTTCCAGAGACTGGATAAAATGAAAATAGAATGGAAAAAAAATACTCATTCCTGGATAGGGGTGGCAAAGACGAGTTATCCACGTTTTAAAGTATGGCGTTCCGATAACCTTTTTGATAACTGCTGGTGTCTGAATATTACGCGGGATCGATACGTAGGGGCAATTAAGGTTCGTGATTTACCAAGCTTGGAAGATGCGAAGCTTTTTGCCGAAGGATCACTGAAAGAATTGGACTATGATAGCGATAGTAGTCAACCTGTTACTATCCGTTGTTCCGCAGATGATACACAAATGACTTGTGCGGCCAACAGCGTACCTTGAGATAGCATATCACAACTCATTTCTGATTGTAGATCAAGTAATTCCGGAATCTGCGACAGGAAAGACGTTTGTAAGTCTCGATTCGGGCTGTAACGGTTTATAGCAAGAGCTTCTGTAATTGTCATGACAAAACGGGGCCTACACCAAGCTGATTTGGTATAGGCCCCGAACTTATGCAAACATTGATTGTTATTTTCACGACAGCGGCGTTTACTCCTGGGAAGCAGTTCCCGGTCGATTCAGCAGGATATCGTTAAAGTACATCTTGCCCGAACCGCCGGGTATTGTCATATTGCCCTTTGTTCCCAGGCCAATTGCTATCTTGTCGACGTTGGTCAGATTTATGCCCTGATCGGCAAAGGCCTGGAGCGGAATGACCCACGGAGTCCAGGTGATCTGACCCCGGATTATGTACCACCCTTGATTAGAGAGTTATCCACGTTCTTTATCCTGCAA
>CAZTDF010000145.1:10535-12209 GCA_964612465.1 uncultured Pirellulales bacterium | reverse complement strand
TCCGCCTCCAGGAACGGCTCGAAACCTTTATGAAAATCCCTGACCATCCCGGCGTCAATTTTACCTTTGTGCGTAAAATCCCGATGCAGCTTGGCCGTGAAGAAAAAGTCCTTTTTTTCCGAAGTCCGCTGAAGCCACGATTTCGTGTTCTTAATAGACGGCGGCCGGTAAAATGTGCTGTTAATCTCGATGCAATCGACAAACCTGCTTACGTACTCGAGCTGGTCCACTTTAGAATCGGTATAAACAATCCCCTTCCAGTCCGGATACGACCAGCCCGCTATTCCTATGTAAACATTTTCCGGCATATACCATCCCCGTGAACATTGTCATTCCCGCGGAGGCGGGGATCCGCTGTGGCACTCTAAAAAACCTTGTTACATTCTTGTAGGCAAAAGGCAAATACCTGTTTATTATAGTGAATATTAGCGATAAAACCATATAATAACTTATTGTATGTCTTCTTCCCTTAACGTGAGATTTGAAGATGAAATACCGAATGTATATTGATGAAGTAGGAAATCCTGATCTTGCGAGTTCGGAGAACCCACTTCATCGCTTCTTAAGTCTCACTGGAGTCATTATAGACTTGAACTATGTCAGCGGTATTCTATATCCTGAGATTGAGCAGTTGAAGTCGGACTACTTCGATTCCCATCCCGACGATCCGGTCATTTTCCACAGAAAAGAGCTTTTGAATGCTAAACACCCATTTGAAGTCCTTCGTGACTCTGAAACAAGATCAAGGTTCGACGAAGATCTGTTGGAATCACTAAACAAATGGGAATACATAGTGATATCTGTATGCCTGGACAAGAAATTACACAAGGAAACCTACCAGGTGTGGAGATATGATCCGTATCATTATTGCCTTGCCCTGCTTCTTGAAAGGTTTACATTCTTCTTGGAACAGCGAGAGGCAAAAGGTGACGTGCTAGCAGAATCCAGGGGCGGGAAAGAGGACATGCGGTTGAAAAAGTCGTTTTCTAGGCTTTGGACCGAAGGCACTGAGTACATGAATCCAGAAAGATTTCACAGCGTATTCACGAGCAAGCAACTAAAGGTTAAGGCCAAAGCGAACAACATTTCTGGGCTCCAATTGGCAGATATTATTGCACACCCGAGTCGAAACGAAATCCTCAAGGAGAACAATCTGTTGGATCGACCTTTGCCACCTTTTGGTACGAAAGTTATCGAGATCCTTCAAAGGAAGTATTATCAACACCAGGAAAAGATTTTCGGAAAGAAGTTCATTTAGGAACAAAAAAAAGGGCCCAAAGGGCCCCGATGGCAATTGCCATCCACCTCCACTTATGTGGATTAAATGTATGCTATTTCAGCCTTGATCGAATGTCAAGACTTTTTTCGGGAAAATTATTTGTGGAAAACAGGTATATAGCATCTGAATCCAACGAAACCTCGTACCTCAACCCCTGATTCAGTCCGTTCGAGATTCACAATAAGATATCTTATATCACACATTAACGAGATCAGATAAGTCCCAATGAAAGTGTTTTTCCTGATATTTTGATCTCTGATCTCTCCGCAGGACACCTTACGGCGCTGCATCCTGATGACCTGCTATCCTGATGCCCTTATTTTTAATTAAAGCTACACCACCTCGACTAATTCGTCCCACTGGGTGGTATATCTTTTCGAGCGTTTGGTAAATTT
>CAZTDF010000145.1:0-10435 GCA_964612465.1 uncultured Pirellulales bacterium | reverse complement strand
CCGAAACGCCGCCTCATCCACTCGACATCCACCCCACGCAGGGCGAGCGCCGTTTTAATCCCGGCCCTTTTCAATTTAATGCAGGTCTTTATACCCACCCCCCAGATGTGCTCTACGTCCGTCCGCGCCAGAGCCTCGTCGATACGGGCCTGCCCGCTAAGCTCGAACACGCCGGCCGCTTCGGGCGACCGCTTGGCGATTCGGTTGGCTATCTTCGCCAGCGTCTTTGTCTCCGCGATGCCGACCGAAACGGGCATGCCGGTCCATTGCTTTACGGTCTGCCTGATTCTCCGGCCGTAATCCGCCAGATTGTCGCCGAAGCCCGAAAGATTCAAAAACGCCTCATCGATCGAATACACCTCGATCTCGGGCGTAAAATTGCAAAGTGTCTCCATTACCCGACGTGACATATCGGCATAAAGCGTATAGTTGGAAGAAAGCGCCGCCAGGCCGTGCTTGTCGGCAAAATCCTTGACCTTGAAAAACGCCACCCCCATCCCGATGCCGAGCCGCTTGGCCTGGTTCGACCTCGAGACCACACATCCGTCATTGTTGGAAAGCACCACGACCGGCCTGCCTTCCAGGGACGGCTCGAAAATCCGCTCGCAGGAAACGTAAAAATTATTACAATCAACAAGTGCGAATATATCTTTCATAATGCGTGTATAACGTTAGTGACAACACCCCAGACCTCGAACTCCATCTTCTCGTCGATTTCCTGGCTCCGGTAGGCGTCGTTCTCCGCTACGAGCGTCACTTTATTCCTTCGTATGCGGATTCTCTTGACGGTAAGCTCGCCATTGACGACGGCGATAACAACGCTCTTATCCCTGGGCTCGATACTCCGGTCGACGATCAGCAGGTCCCCGCCGTGAATTCCCGCTTTGAGCATCGAATCGCCCGTAACCCTGACAAAAAACGTCGCAGCGGGATTCTTTATAAGGTGCCTATTTAAATCGAGCTTTCCTTCCTCGTAATCGGCGGCCGGAGAAGGAAATCCCGCCGGCACCGTCGCGATAAAAATCGGCTGCCGACGTTTCGTCGAGAAGTCCGGCTTATAAACTATCTCTACCTTCGTTTCCATACGCCGTACTATACACCTTTGGCGCCGCCGAATCAAGCACACTTATGCCAAATCCTCAGTCTTCAGGCCGAAGCAATTAGAAAGGGGCCTATGCCTAAATTATTGGCATAGACCCCGAAATCATTCAAGTCCTGCTGTTATTTCCGCTATAGCGGATTTTACTACTCAGCAGCCTCTCTCGGCTGATACAGCCGGATGTCGTCAATATACATCTTGCCCGAACCGCCGGGGATTGTCATATTGCCCCTGGTTCCCAGGCCGATCGCGATCCTGTCAACGTTGCTCAGAACAATGCCCTGATCTGCCAAAGCCTGGAGCGGGATAACCCACTCGGTCCAGTTAACGATGTTCGCTGCGGCCGGATCATCGTGGACCACCACCGCAGGTACGCCTGCGCCGTTGGAGACGGCCACGTACAGCGGCTCAGCGTCGTTGCTGGTGATACCGATATCCTGGTGCGCCCACTGCCCGCTGATATTACCGGAAGTCGTAACGTTGGAGAATACGGCCTCGCATGTCAGAGCAGCATCATGGCTGGTCAGCGCCAAACCTATATAGACATTTGAGCCCATGGAAATGCTCTGTGGATTCCATGACATCTGCCGCCAGGTAGAACCATCGGCCGAAAAGGATGCCCTGAAATTGCCCGCAACGTCACGTTCCAATTTCACCCAGTAAGGAGCAACGATTGCCAGTTGCTCGGCCGTCCTTACAGCACTGTCGCTTACCGCGGCAATGTCCGTGTCCAACCGGGCCTGGAAGGTGCATCCGTTTGTAGCGGTGCCGTCAGCGGCATCGGTTGGTGTGACGTAAACTGCGGCGAACTTCGAGCCGGCACCAAGCGTATCGCGAATCATCACGCCGGCCTTCGACCAGTTGTTTGCCTGCTCGACACTATTGACCTTCGCGATAATCGAGCCGGCGCCGGTGAGGGTCTTGTAGGCGTAGTGGAACGCGTCTGCATCGTTCCAGATATCTGCACCTGTTGCGGTCATCGTGTAGGTTCCGATCGGGCCTTCAACAAAGCTGCCGACGGATGCCGCATTGCCACGGAACCAGATCGACAATTCCGCAACACCTTCTGCAGTCCAGTCACGTACGGCACTTAACGTCAGCTCCACTTCCGAATACTTCGAGAAGCCCTGTTTGTTGTTGTCGAATACAAACGGCATCGACTGAAGGCCGCCTGGGCGAACGATGGTTTCCTCGGTATAAGAAGCCGTCGTTTCGTCGCCGACAGCAGCGCCTGTGCCGTTGCCGCCGAAGAAATCAGGACTACCCATCGCGCCATAGCCGAGCCCATCGTGCCAGGCAAACCATATCTGGTTATCGTTGGCATCGTAGGCCTCGAAGTCGTCAATGACAAAGAAGTCGCCTGTTGCAAAGCTCCAGACATTGCCTGCCCATGGGCTCTCTGTGCTGGCGGCGTTAACCTCATCGATTCGCCAGTAGTACGACGTATTTAACATGAGTGTGCCTGGATCATAGCTCTCTTCTCCGAGTGCCTTGGGCCCCTTATATTCAGGTGAGTCTGTCGTGGCGTTCTTTACGGCGTCAGCATCGGCGCCGAAGTACACCTCGTGCGAAGCGGCAACGGCTCCCGCATTCCAGCTAAGAACCACCGATGGCTTCACATCCACAGCATCGTCGGCCGGATTCGGACCGCTGACAGCTCCTTCGGTAGTAAAGCTCCAAACTTCGCCTTTGTGCATACCGGCGCCATCGAACTCATCGATTCGCCAGTAGTAAGTCTTGGCCAATTTGAGTGGGCCGGGAGAGTAAGTCGTTGCTCCGTTGGGAATACCCGCTGCAGCATTATCTACCTCGTCGTAATCTTCGCCGAAGAAAATATAGTGCAATTTTGCCCCGAAACCAGCCGTCCAGCTAAGTCTCACATTCAGGTCGGCACCATCGGAACCATTGCCCGGTTCGGGTTCATAGGCGGTCTTAGGCGGTACCGTAAAACTCCAGACATTGCCCCTGTAAATCGTAGTTCCGTCGGCTTCAATTTCATCGATTCGCCAATAGTAAGTCGTTCCCGGGACAAGGCCGTCCGGATACGGGTATCCGGAAAAGCCAACAATAAAAAATTCCGCACCAATGTCCAAGTTGCCCCGTGACGCATCGCCCGTACCATCATTCACGTCGTCAAAATTGTCGCTAAAGTACACATCATGCGAGGCGGCGGTATCTCCGGCCGTCCAGGCAAGGCTCACCCATGTATCGGGATATATAGCACCGTCGTCCGGAACAGGATAGTAGGCGCTGAACTTGGGACCCAACGCCGCGACACCTAACATGTTTCCCCCGTGGCCTTCGGTGTTGCCGTAAATAGTAACCGTGCCGACTTCGACAGCCAAAGAGAAAATGGAGAAGTATTGATTAATGCTCCCATCGAAGTCTTCATCGATGCCAATATCTTCGCCGGTATCGACAAAGCCCATATCGGTTAGCCATCCCATGCCGTCAATGTTCGGGGCCACATCCTTTCCACCTGCCGACCCGCCCATACGGTTGTCGACAAAGACGTATAAAGTGGCATTCATTCCAAAGGTCAGGTCCAACTCATAGGTGGACATATTCTTGTTGTCATTTGCAAGCATGACATACTGGGCACCAAGGATGGATTCCGGTATGTCAGCGTACACGTGAGTCCTGTCCACAAAGGTCACCGAATTCTCTGCGAGCGGATCCGGTGCGATTTGAGGATCTTCCGTAGCATCCGTATCGGTATTTCGGTGCGCAACGTCCGTGATAAATTGCGCCTGGACCGAACCGGCAAACAAAGCCACGAGCAAAATCAGATAAATCATTCTTCTACACATAATAATTTCCTTTCAACAAACTGAAATAAAACGACCGATAAAATCTTTGTTCTCACCTCATTTTATCTATGGCCACCAGGGTCAATTATTCATCACTTGGCTCCACCTCCTTCCTTCAAGAACTCAAAATGCGCCATTAAATGAAATGTAAAAAAGCTCTTCTGTTTAGTACAAAACTGCGGAATGTCTTCACAGGTTAACTTAACACGCCTCTCTCAATAATCTTCCAACAAACCCACTTAAGAATCACAGTGAATTTACCTGTCGATAGAATGAAATGCTAACTTATACATACACCTATGCGAACAAGAGCTTCACCAATATCCTTTTTACCAAATTCCCCACCTGCTCGTCAAGGAAAATATCCGGATTCCTTACCTTTTATAACGTGTGACCAGACGTGGCCAATCTCTTGTTTTTCAAGAGATAATTGCAGAGAATCAGTTATTTGCCGCCAAGGCACGTGATAATGTAACCGCCCAGCCTGCGGCTATGATTATTATCAGGGCTACAATCATGTATCTGAGCTTGACTTCTTTGAAAAAACGCTCGATAAAGCGAAAATATATTCCGAAAACAGCGATAATAAAGGCCAGAATCGCTGCGATAACCAGAATCGAGCACAAAAAGCCGCAGGCCGGCTGGATATCGAAGGCTTCGAAAATTCTGCCCTGAGCGAAGGCAATCGTCGCCGTAGTCATTCCGCAGGTCGGACACGGCAGGCCGGTTCGCTGCTTGAATCCGCAGAGACCAAGCCAACGGCCCATATTGATCTTGTAATGTCCTGCCAGTGCAAATGCGGCGAAGAAAACAATTATCCCCAGGCAAACAATCGCTGCGACCATCCGCTGGCCGGACGAGGCCCGGTAGAAAAATTTCGGCTTATTTAGCTGTTGGCTTGCCTGCATAATTACGTTAGAATAGGATAACGTTACAACTATGTCAAGATTCAAGGCGGATTACAAGATATGGCATTAGAGCAAAGAGATTTGAGCAGTATGTTAGAAACGGCTATCGTAGCGGCACGCCTGGCGGGCCAGCGCGCGATGGAAGAAATTAATTATATCAAGATTTCGATAAAAAACGCCACCGAGATGGTCACCCAGGCCGATGCCCAATGCCAGAAGATTATCATCGACCGAATCAAAGAGAATTATCCCGATCACGGCTTTATCGCCGAGGAAGGTGAGGGGGGCAAACTATTCAAGCAGCAGCCGCGAGATCAGGATAAGCTCTGGTGGGTGATAGACCCGATCGACGGGACGAATAATTTCGCGCATCGTATGCTGTTCTTTACCGTCAGTATCGGAGTCATGTACGAGGGCCAGCCGATTGTCGGCGTGATTTTCGAGCCGGCTACCGATTCGATGTTCACCGCCGTCAAGGGTCGCGAGGCACAATTGAACGGCAGGCGAATCACCGCAAGCGAAGAAGCTATCGATCAATTTGCCAGCGTTGGTCTGGAAAGCCATTTCGATGACGGCGCCCCGAGCTGGGCCCGCGAACTTATGAAGCGAACGAGATTTCGAAATTTAGGCTCGACCGCCCTGCAGGTAGCGTACGTAGCAAAGGGCAGCATGGTCGCAACTATCGCCAATACGCCGAAGCTCTGGGACATCGCCGGCGGAGTGGCAATCGCTGAGGCGGCGGGAGCGCTCTTCACTAATTGGCAGGGGCAGAAAATTTTCCCCGTCGATCTGGACAGCTACGAAGGGCACAAATTCCAGGTCGTCACAGCAAACAAAAAAGTCCACCCCGAAATCGTCGAAATGCTAAATCATTGACGATTGCCAATCGGCAATCTAAAATCCATTACCTTGGGTCAGGGACGGGGTGTAGGGCGAGGATTCTCACTTTGTCGCCGGGGTATGTCACCCGGCTTCTGTCGAGTATGGCCAGTACTCTTTTCTGCGGGCCGTCAACACCGATGCGAACGAGGATATAAGCGGTAAAAACATCGCTTCGGACGGTAATAATATTGCTTATCCTTGAGAAAATCAAATCACGTTCTTCAAAGTCATTCTCCGCTCCATCATTCGGCGTCAGATCGGGCCATGCATCATGGTCTTTATCATTACCGAGTTCTTTGTCGCGACCATATTTCCTAATATCATATAAATCATTGTAAGGTACATTATAAGGTATATTAGGATCGAACTCATTTGCCAAAGCGTGTGTAACATTCAATAATTCCGTTATACTGGCAAAGCCCATATCTTCGCGTACATGCTCCGGCAAGAACTGGCTAACAGGATCAAGGTCTACCATCCCGACGCCTCTGCCTTTGGAGTAATCGACGACACCAGTTACCAATTCGAGCTTATCTCGATATGCAACTATTGCCTGGGCAATTGATTCGGTCATCCACGGCAATTGGGCGGTCACAAACCATGGTGCGGTATTTACGTTTATCCGGCCTTTTATTCTCGTTTCGCCCTCAGGCAAACCGTGATCATTAGGGTCGATGACGGTCAGATATTGAAAAATGTTTTCATAGAGAGGATTCTGCAAATCGAGCCGGACAGCATTTTCGGCGGGCTCTGGCGTCAGACGCATGCCAATCATATCTTCCGGTTCGGTAGTTGGCCTCGGTCCTATGGTAAGTACCCTTGCTATATCGCCCACCGATGCAAAACGCTCAAAAGCACCTGCAAAAACATAAAAATTGTAGTTCGTTCGCGCCCCGTTTAATCTGTTATCGGTACCCAATGTATTACTCGCAGATACCATATTCTGAAGCACCACATTCCAATCATTGTCCGCCCGGGAGTAATACTGTGAGACATCCTTAACATTATTCCAGCCAAACCAGTCATTATCCTTAGTTTGCTGCCTGTCAAGATAGATGTCTGAGGGCGGTGTCGTTCTTGTCGTTCTTATAAGATAAACGTCATAACTGCCTTCTGGTTTTAACACATAATTTGGATCTCGTGGATCTGATCCTTCTTCCTGATCATATTCGGCGAGCACTAAAGCGGGGTCTTCTTTGCCCCCGCCTGTTGACATCATACGACTGATACCAAAAGTATTCGAAGCTCCGGAATTATTGGTCACCACAAACCGGTCGTAGTCTGACATGACATAACCGTCCAGGTTTATCGTGCCGACAACCTCACCTCTATGCCGACGAATCTCCAGCCTGAAGCTGCTAAGCGGAATAAGTGCATCGAACGGATTATAAAGCTCGACCGCAAAATGATTGTTCGTCGAAATATTCGCACGCGTACCGCTGATCTTAAATGCAATATCACTTATAAACGGCTGGACCTCAAAACCGTAGCAATTCGAGCCATCCGGCAAAGGCAAAACAGTGACCTCCGCATTAGGATCGCTGTGATAATCATCTCGAAGGTCTACGATATTAACCGCCAGTTGAGCGGCCAATTGGTCGACACCAACAAAGTTAGGTTCGGCATCCAGAAGTCCTGCTCTTATCGCATCATACAGCAGGTTCTCGTCGGCCTTATTGACATTCACCATCTTCCCGCCGTTGAAGCCCAATCCGATGGGATTAATAATCCGGTCCATATTGTAGGTGGTGGTTATATGGCGATAGTCGTAAATGTTTGGGTCTAACACGGTGCTGGTCGGATCCATGCTTACATGGGAAAACCAACTATCAAGATTAGCACCTCCCGAGCCTGCAGGCACTTCCAATCCTATTCGAAAAGAAGAAGTCCAATATGCCGGCCAGCCCAATTGTTCTAATCGTGTGTATGAGTCTTCCGCTCTGAGCAAGAAACGGTTCCTAAGCTCCAGTTCATCCGAAATACCAAAAGGCGTGTAAGGTCCGTTTGGCTCACCGTAATTCCAAATGACATTTTTTCTATATGAGACAAAATCCCAAGGATTAAGACCATAGCTGGAATTTGCTCTTTCCCTGAGAAGAGCTGCAAGAAGGTTCTCCTCATCTTCCGGGGTAAGGTCGCATGGGTCGCGCAAAGCCAAGGCCAGCAGATTTATCTGCAGTTGGTCCGGTCCGCCGATATCGAGCACGGTCTCTTCAGGATTATTAGGATCAAAAAACGGACGAAATTTGAAGCCGGTATTGACATTTAACATTGCCCCGTTATCAATAATTCTGACAGCCGCATAAATAGGTTTGCCTTTACCGCTGCTCATTTCCGGTATAATCACCCATCGCGAATCTGCCACACCGTCGCCATCGGCATCTGCAATAGTTCCCTCATTAATAGCATACTGATAATCCGGAACAGTATCAGCCTGCAATTGCAGATTTGGGTCCAGCTTGTTATAGACATCGCTTATCTGCCGCCATTTATAAACAGTTCCGTCTATATAGGGCTCAAGACTTGCCAGCCAGATATCATTTACACCAGGATAATCGTAGTACTCCTGGCGCGCCACGCCGGGGACATCCAGAGTCAGTTCCTGCGATATCTTTGCAACAACTGCTTCGACCGCAAAGTTCAGCTCTTTATTTTCCGATATGGATGATGTGGCCATCTTGTCCACGCGGGAAACCAAAACAAACAACACGCCGATGATAGCAAGCAGGCTGGTCAGAACTACCGTCAGGATTAGAGCAGAGCCAACCGGAAGCGTTTTTCTCGAACATTTTTTGTCCACTTTTTTCATTTTCAACAACTTAATCATCTAAATAAACAATATGCGTGAAGGTTCTGCCTTCCTTAATAATTCCCTTGGAGTCGAACAGCGTAAACGTAAATTTAAGCGCCCGCCCAAGTCCCGGAATTTGGTCAAACCGGCTTTCATTCAACAATTCCTGAAGCATACGGGATTTTTCACGGCCTTCCTCCGTTCCGGGATCATATCTAAATTCCCCACCAATCACTACATCACCATAAGGAGGATAAGGATACAACACTCCTGGAATCTGTTTTGGATCCAGCCTGCTTAAGTTCGGATCCAAAAAAAAGTCTGTATCCAAGAAATCGCCGTTGCGATCCGGATCAACCTCCGGCACCCAACGCTGCTGAGCATCATACCAGCCCTGAATTTTGAACTCACCCACGCCCTCACAAAGAAGCATGTGAATCGAATCCGGATTAGCCGGATCAACAATCGAACCCCTGTTCCTGACTACATTAGTAAGACTGGTATTCGCAACATTAACATCGCTTATAACAGAGAGCATATTCGGCTTGTTCGGCTCACTTTTATCATTTTCATTTATCACCCAGGGTATATTCTTCCACGCTTCTAAAGATATCTTGTCGTACTCACGGCGGTTATTCCAATCGTACCAATCCTGGTCAGTCCCTGCGAATATGGCTGGTCTCGGAAAATCAGCAAGACCAGTAACCGGATCAGCAGTTAGTATATGCTGGTTTCTTGCAAGTATCCGTCTTTGAGGTTCTTGCTGAACTGCCCTGATCGGATTGCCGGAAGGCCTATTTGCAAGCATATAACTGATTCTGGCAATGTTGCCGCGAACCATCGGACTGACTCCGTAAGATTGAAAATCTCCATCTGCGAAAAATATTATCCGATCGAATCTTACATACGAATTAGGATCGACAGGATTAGCACCGGGCTTTGCTTTCGCCACCCAGACTACGAAAATTTCACCATCCTTGCGAAGACCTTTGAAGTCGGCGTTGAACTGGTCGGTAATAGCTCGCAGTTTCTGCATAATTTCAGCGTTCGCAATTGCAGTACGGTGAGCATCGATGCTGACTCTGAAAATCACGCTCGCAAAGGACAGAATAACGGCTAAAATCCCAATAGCGACAATAAGCTCAATTAACGTAAAAGCTTTATATGTTCTTAGTCTATATTTCATTATTCTTTGATCAACGGATATTCTTCAACCGTACCAACATCTTCGATAAATCAGTTAAATTCTGCGGTTAAAATCTGATCAGCTTTTGATATACCCCTATGCATGGATATCTGCCGCCACCCATAGGAGGTGGAATCACCCACACCAATCCGGACCAGGGCGTATCAATTTGGCCGGCCAGCAAAGGCCTGTCAAGCCGGATCATATTATTATCAGGTGACGCATACCGTTCTAACACTCGATATATCCGCCCTGTCTCATTTTCAACTATCGTATAGCCATCGTTGATAAAAGTTTCCTTGCCTGCTTCTATCCGGAGAAAAATATCTCCGACAGTACCGGTAACGCCAACGTTAACCAGCCTCGGATACCGAATTGACAGATTAAACGGGTCAACCGGACTACGATATTGGGTATTAGCACCTGTTTTTCTGCTGATAAAAACTGTCACCTGCACAAGACGATTATCAGGATTAGAATACACCGGCCTGCATAAGGCGGACCAGTAGTAATGCTTCTCTGTCAATGTCCCTGTTGAAGGATACGCAAACTCGTAAAGAGGCGGTAACACAACATCATTAAAATCAGCGCAGGAAATTGTAGATAATCCTGACAACCAACCCGGGTTGGCGTTCCCGTATATTCTTACTTTTGCAAAAGCCTCGTCTGTCACTACCGCCGCTATGGTTCGCTCGGTTGAAATCGTCGAAAAATGAATACCCGTGAGGAACGTGCCGCTTATAAAAATCATCCCAACAG
>CAZTDF010000144.1:10059-12275 GCA_964612465.1 uncultured Pirellulales bacterium | reverse complement strand
TGCTCTAACCAACTGAGCTACGCCGCCAAAAAATCTAAGTTGTTGTAATATAAAAGCTTCTCGTACATGCTGTCAACCCTTTTTTCGCCTCGAAAGGAGTGCGTACCAAAATGTACCAATTTTTGACGCAAGCCTTGGGCTCCTCCGGTCGCCCTTCGGGCTCTTTCCGTTCCAACTGCTTTAATATACGGCGACAAATCTACCTTAGAAACTCTATTTTTCTGTCTTGACAATGGGTAGGGGTATATGGAATTGCTCGAAGAATGGGGTATGCCACGACAAAATGTTCAGTAAAATACCGGCGGCCGTAAGTGATAGAGCTTTTTTATGAACCTCAGTTTGAGAAACTAAACCCAACCGGCTTGGCTTTTCAATACAGCTTAAATAAAGAGTAGAAATCGACTGATAAGTTCCATGAGCACGATAATACGTAAAATGATTACCTTTGTAACTGAGGCAGTCCGTAAGGAGATAGAGGCTTTGGATCCGGACTGTCCGTGTGCCAGGGAAATGAGCAAACTTGATGATGTTGATAATACTATAGCTAAATAGGTCGAAAAGCTCTATAATGCTGCTACTTTGAGAGAAATAAGAAAGACGCTTTTATTTGTCGGACGGCTGAAAAAAGCCCCCGTACAGGAAAGAGAGGCAATCGAAAGAGAACTTAAAAGGATAAACGAAGAGTTGGTGAGGCGAGTGGAAACCGAATCAGGCCAGTTGAGGTTACCCAAGGCTTGTCACCATCTATTTTTAGGTCTTTAATTGTGTTATTGGGGTTAACGTGAGTTTCACCAATGTTTGTCGTTATTTCGCTTGTGGCATGGGAAAATTCATTGGAGGAAGTGTTAGCGTCTTGGTCTCTTCACGAAAAGCCATGAGAGAATTGATGGGAAGATTGCGACCTCTGTCCTCGAGGAATAAAATTCGAACAATTGTCATCGAGGAACTGGCACACTCACAGGGCACAGGGCAAAGAATCACTCTAGCTGAGCTTGAAGAACGCCTGCGGCTTATGACCGATACCATAGAAGCTATTCAAAAGAGAATTTTGGAATTAAGCGGACGTGGTCTTGAGCGTGAAGCACTTGTCTCGGCAGCAATGGCTTCAGTCGAAAACGTGAGCCTGCTGAATGAAGAGGAAAGAGTAATACTGACAAACATTTTCAGGCAGAATGTTGCGATTCAGAAACCTGAACTTGTTGATAATGCTGTGTAACAGAAATCATTTAGGGTAATTTCGTTATGAATATTGTTTTCCAGGCCAATGCTTGGCAAATATTAAAATTACAGCTTCTTTTGCGAAATCGGTGAACATATGCAAGATATAATTGCTATCCACAAACAGGTCGGGCGGACATTGCGGCATCTTATAGCGATCGCCGAACGGGGGAGGGAGGGAATTGTTGTGTTCGACCTTAACAGAGTCATTCAGTTCGTCAATGCGGCTTGGGCCGTGATGCATGGGTACAAGACCACGGACGAACTGATTGGCAAACAGATTAGTGTATTCCATACTGAAGAGCAGATGGCAAGTGATGTAATTCCTTGCATCGAGGAGGCAGAACGGAGAAACCAATTCGCCGGCCGATTGGGCCATGTCCGAAGAGACGGAACACCATTTTTCACGGAAATGTTAATGGTCGTATTCAACGACGATGCGGGCAGGGCTATAGGACTTGTTGGTTTTGCTACAGATATCACAAAGCAGGAACGTAAGGAGGATGAATTAAGACAATATCGTTACCACATGGAGGAACTCATCGAGCAGCGGACCGAGGCGTTAGAAGCTGCCAAATCAAGACTGCAGGGCCAGATCACGGAACACGAGCAGGCCGGGCAGAAGCTCAAGCAACAGACAGCCGAGCTGTCGGCGGCGAACGAGCAACTCCGGGAGCGAATATGCGAAAGTGAGCGGGCGAAAGGTGAATTAGAGCAACATCGCGATAATCTTGAGCAGCGCCTAAAGCAACAGAGTGACGAATTAATGACTGTAGATGCACAACTCCAGGAGGAAAACACCAGGCATAAAAAGCAAGAGGAACATTTCAAGCAGCGGACCGAGGCGTTAGAAGCTGTCAAATCAAGACTGCAGGGCCAGATCACGGAACACGAGCAGGCCGGGCAGAAACTCAAGCAACAGACAGCCGAGCTGTCGGCGGCGAACGAGCAACTCCGGGAGCAAATATGCGAAAGTGAGCGGGCAAAAGACAAATTAG
>CAZTDF010000144.1:0-9959 GCA_964612465.1 uncultured Pirellulales bacterium | reverse complement strand
GCGATAATCTTGAGCAGCGCCTAAAGCAACAGAGTGACGAATTAATGGCTGTAAAAGCACAACTCCAGGACGAAATCACCAGGCGTAAAAAGCAAGAGGATTATTACAAACAGCAGACCAACGCAATAAAAGATGCCGGTGAGCGATTGCGAACTCGAATTAATGAACTGAACACCCATGGTCCTATTGGTGAATCAGATATGTTGAAGGTAACGGATTCGGTTGAAGCGGCCGCATCCCTTGATTATGATGAAAAAGCCGTGTTGGAAAACATTTTTCAACAGAATCTTGTACTACAAAAGCCGAAGCTTGATAGTGCTGTCAGGGAAGACTCATAATTCATTGTGCAGTATTAGCAATGTTACAAAGAAAGGATGAAAAGGATGGCTAAAAAAAACATAAAAAGAAAAGTCGGACAAAACGTCAAAAAGCAAGTCCGTAAAGAACGTTCAACCACCCAAAGTTCTTCTGGTTTTCCATCAGCAGACGGAGCTCTTTTTGTAGGTATCGACTTGGGCACTTCACGGGCATCGATAGCCGCCAGTAACGGAGTCCGCGAGGTGGTTCCGACCTATGTTGGATATCCAAAAGATAACATCTCTGAGGAGTTATTGGGCAACGAGCCACTATTCGGAGAATTGGCGATCAAACACCGTCTCTCTGTAGAACTGATCCGACCATTGGCTCATGGGATAATACAAAGCGGTAATGGAAAAGACGTGAACAAGAATCTCGTGGCTACGCAACAGTTGGTGCGTCACCTTTTGGAGCGTACCCGGCCAAAGCCTGGCCAGCCGGTCTATGGTGTAATAGGCGCACCGGCTCGTGCCAGTATTGCCAGCAAGCGTATACTTATTGATGCGGCTCGAGGGATACTCAATGCGGTTATGATCGTCTCGGAACCTTTTGCTGTGGCTTATGGGCTGGATATTCTTGACCGGGCTCTGATCATTGATATTGGTGCAGGGACAATCGATTTATGCCGCCTACATGGGACGCTTCCTGAAGAACAAGACCAGATTACTTTGGACGAGGCCGGCGATTTTGTGGACGAAAAGCTCTCAAGTCTGATTCATAAAAAATACCCCAAGGCACAATTCAATGTCAATATGGTCAGAAGACTGAAAGAACAGTACGGTTTTGTTTCAGACCGCGCCGACCGGGTGTCGTCGCGTTTTCCCGTGGAAGGCCGGCCAAAAGACTTCGACATCACCAACGAGTTGCGGACGGCTTGCAGAGTTGTTGTGCCTGGTATAGTTGGTTCAATTGCGGAACTGATCGCTACTTATGACCCGGAGTTTCAAGAAACCATTCGTTCCAACGTAATACTGGCCGGCGGTGGAAGCCAAATGTTTGGTTTGACAACGCTTATTACTCAAGGTATGGAAGAGCTTGGCGGAGGCACGATAACTTGTGTGGAAGAGCCTGTCTTTGCCGGGGCCAGCGGAGCATTGAAAATGGCCCAGCGAATGCCCAAGCATTTCTGGCAAGTACTGGGGTAGATAATTAACGAGGTTGTTATAGCAGATAAGAGAGCAGGAATTGAGAAAGGAGTGTAAACAATAGGAGAAGGATTATATATTGGTGGCAGTGTCGTTGTGGCGGGTATTTTTGTAGGTTTTGTCGCATGTAGAATTGCAAAGAAGAACCCAAATCTGTTGCAAAACGCCAGGAAAAAGGTTTCTAATATCGGGAAAAAAACGTCAGCAATAGCAGCCGAAGCAAAGCAGGCATTCGTTGAAGGATTCGAAATCGCAAAGACCAACGTCGCTACGGCATAAAACATCCGTCACTGCCTGTTGCACCTCGAAAAATAACCAGCGGCAGTGACGTGGCAGAACCAAGGGGATGATCTATACCTCCTCACCGGAGCAGAGATTGCCTCGTGGGTGGACTAAAGCTCCTGCAAAGTCGGCTTTTTTCCAAAAAGTATTAAGTTATGCATAGTAAAGATAAATGTATCAAATGCGCATTTCGGCTCTCGTGGATCGGTATATGGGATAGCGCTTTCTTAGCACTTTTCAAAGGTGTTATTGGAATACTTACAGGAAGCCGGGCCTTAACAGCCAGTGCACTTTATTCACTCCATGACGTGGTTTCCGGCGTTGCCGTGCTCATCGGCTTGAAAATAGCAAAAAGACCTGCCAATAAAAAGCACCCGTATGGCTACGGCAATGCTGAATATATCGTCTGTGTTTTCACGAGTATCCTTATTCTGGGAGCAATGGTTTTCCTGCTGGGTGATTGTATCAGGATCATCTTCATGGCCGAACACTTCCCTCCGCATTGGGCGGCTTTGGCAGCAGCGGTTATTTCTGTTGCCGCTAACAAGATAATCTACCGGTTCAACATCTATGCATATAACACATGAACAGCCCGCCACTTTAGCCCATGCCAAACATCATCGTGTTGATGTGATTTCTTCACTTGCAGTGGTTGTGGCTGTCGTTGGAGGTGCACTTGGATTGACTAAAACTCAATTGCTTCGTAGCATACACGTATGCCTGAACTGGCACTCTTCAGGTAATTTCGTTATAGCCACCAATTAGGCTTTAGTGGACGAAGGCTGCGACCGTTTTCGTGAGGATTTAGTCTTTGCCTTAAAACGGTTCGCAATTTGGTTCATACTACCTGCATCATCTGGTTTAAGATACTTCTGGGAGACACGCCCGCTGGTTTGAGTCGCCTCACTACGTATGTCATGCACGGCATTTTTGAATGCATCGAGTTCATTCTTGGCCGCATCATAGTTAATATTCGCCATCTCAATTTCGTTCTCAAGGCGTGCTGTGGTCTCCGTCAGTTTTCGATTTGTGGCCTGTTGCTCTTCAAGCAAAATACTCAGATCGGCTGTTCGACTGTTGCCACAAGCAACTTTCTCTCGAAGCTGCTCCACTTCCTCTCGAAGCTGTTCCACTTCCTCTTGCAGAATTCGCGCGTTTTGTTGGGTTTCAGCCAGTTCCTTTTCAAGGGCTTCCTTCGATGCCTCCGAGGCTTCCAGACGCCTTGCCATCTGTACCTCTGACTGAGCACGAGCATCAAACTCATCGGACAACCTCTTCTGAAGTGTATCAAGTTGAGCTTGCAAAATCTCTTTTAGCCTGAATGCTGTTTCAACTTGTCCTTCAAGACTCTTGACAACGGAGATGATACTGGCTCTCTCTTCAGAAACATCGGCAAAGTTATTGGTTCTCTTCTTCTTCGCAACCGGCTTCTTTTTTTTCTTTACATTTGTCTTTTGTTTCCGACTTGTTGCCATTAGATAACCTCCTTAAGTTGTTGTCAGCGAGAGTCCCAATTAGCGACACTCTCCATCAACGATCATAAGCCAAGGCCCAAAAACACGCCTTCTACACTCCTTCCTTAATCGGCAATATTCTTACTCCACTTAAGGCGATACTCCCGCCAACATATTATTTTTGAGGTAAAAATACAATTTCAGATGTGTTTGACCTCAAGAATGTTGTATATTATAGGCCCACATTCTGATTTTTATCGCTATGATGAGAAAAAAAGTCGAGAAGGGCAGAAAAGTTGAAATACTCAATTGCTTTGTAGCATGTACACATGCCTGAACCGACATTCTTCACTTAATCGTTATAATTACCAATCAGGCCTTAGCAGAGGCTGATTTAAAGTACCTCTGGCGGACACGTCCGCTGGTTTGAGTTGCCTCGCTACGTATCTCTCGCAGGGCATTCTTGGATGCATCGAGTTCATTCTTGGTGGCCTTATAGTTGATATTTACCATCTTAATTTCGTTTTCAAGGCGTGTATTGGTCTCCATCAGTTCTCGATTGGTGATCTGCAGGTCTTCGAGCTGAATACGCAAATCGGCTATTAGATTGTCGGCACAAGTAACTTTCTCTTGCAGAGTTAGCGCGTTTTGATGGATTTCAGCCAGTTCCTTTTCAAAGGCCTCCTTCGATGTCTCCGAAACTTCCAGACGCTTCGTCAGGTCATGCACCTGCTCACGCGAGCCCCGATGGGCCTCGGTTATTTCCGCAAGTTCCCCCCGCAGATGATTAGTACCAACAATTCTGTCTTTGAGATTTATCACATTGGCCTCGAGAGTCATTTTCTCGTCTTCGAGTTCCTTAACATTCGTCTCGGTAGAAGCCATCTTCTCAGCAAGCGAATCCCGCTCGGCAGTAGCTTGCTCAAGTTGTAGCTGGATGTCGGCGAGCTGGTTGGAAAACTTGTTCCGTTCTTCTTCGACAAAGAAGATGTCTTCGCGTAATTGATCGGCCAGAGCAGCACGCGCTTCGAGTGATTTGACCTGTACCTCCAACTGAGCACGAGCATCCAACTCTTTTGCAAGTCTATTCTGAGTTGTCTCAAGTTCAGCTTCCAGAACCTCTTTTAGCTTAAATGCTGTCTCGACTTGTCCTTCAAGACCCTTGACAATGGAGATGATACTGGTTCTCTCTTCAGAAACATCAGTAAAGCCCTCTGTGGTGCTGTTTGCCACAACTGCGTTGGGTGCTGCCTGGTCAGCGGTCGATTCTAATAGAGGCTTATCGGTTCTTTTTTTCCTTGTGATCGCCTTCTTTTTTTTCTTTACACTTGTCTTTTGTTTCTGACTTTTTAGCATCGGATGACTTCCTTAATTTATTGTCAGCGAGTGTCTTAATTGGCGGCGCTCTCCATCACGGACCATAAGTCAAGACCGAAAAGCACGCCTTCTACAACCCTTAATCCTAATCTTTTCGGGAATGGTTCAGGACCCACAAAACCATACCCGCAACATTTAATCGAAAATATGGGCCGACGCAGATTATTGCATAGCCTAATCATCCTAAAAGCTCATCCTTACCAAGCCAACCGATGCAGGTGGCAGCCCTTCGGCGTACTTCCTCGTCCTCATCGGAAAGCATACCTTTCAGTGCCGGGGCACTTCCTGTCCCGGCTAAATGGTATAAACCCCACACAGCAGCCAGCCGGACCGAACTTGCCTCGTCCGTCAAGGCGCGTTCAATAGCAGGTAGTGCTTTGGTCATATCTAATGCTACCAAGGCCTTGATACACTCTTGTCGCACCTGTGCCGATGACTCACAAGCCATCTGGGCAGCAAGAGCTTTGACTGACAACTCATGGCGAATTCCAGCCATTGTTTTAACGGCATCTATTCGCACGGTGGCGTCATGACAGGCAATATCAGAAAGAGCGCTTGAAAAAATTATTTTGTCAGTCGCATTAGGAAAAATAGCTGCTTGTACATCCTCATCCGTCACCGCGACAGGGACCGATATCTCCTCCTCAACTGTTTTCTGAGATGGTTGTTCTTCGGTTTTTACACTTAGTTCCTCAACGGATTGAGCAACGGTTGGTTCTATCGCAGATTTGACCTCTTCTTCAGTCGATACTACCCTAACTTTTTCCTCAGCTTGATGGGAGAACTCAATCTCTTCTATCCCCATAGTATTGAGGTCGGATGATGGCTGAGACATTGTGTCTTCCTCCTCTTTGCGAGGCTTTTCTAACTGATCCCGGGCTGCGGCAAGGTCGGATTCCAATGCAGCTACCCGCGTCTTCACCTCATTTTCCCTGGCCGCTACCTCGCTATCCTCACTTTTCGCCTGCTCCAGATCAGAGAGTAACGATTTCTTCTCTGCTTTTAGCTCATCCAACTGCGAAGCCAGCTTAGATTGTGTCTTCTTAGCATTACTCCAGGTTTTTTTCAACTCATGCTGGGCTGCGGCCAGATCCGATTCCAGCGCTGCAATTAGAGCCTTGGCTGCCTTTTTACGCCCCGTTTCCTGCTCGTCCTCTGATTCGAGGGCAGATGCTTGGGATGTGGTCCCGCTCTTTTTATCTTTTGTTGGCGCATGGACCTTTAAAGGCCGCTTAAGCCAATCCTTCGTCGTTGTCATAGTCTTAATGCCATAGTCAGCAAGTTTCTTGCTAATGACTACTGATGTTCCAGCAACAACACCTACCTGCTTGGATACTGTACAAACTATTCCTGAAGACTCTTTATCATAATTGTCGCTCATTATTGTCTTCCACTCCTTTTAAACGACCTTGAGAATTTGCAGCTTGATGTCCATATCAACCGCCTTTTTCAGACTCGCATAAACTGTTCCATATAATCAGTTTATTATTTGTCATTCTACATACCCACAGAGCGTAGTACACTCAGAACCTCAAAGCACAGAAGTAGTTGGAACAACGGCTTTTTCAGATTTATTACTATACTCAATAATTTGCACCGAAGGTTTTACGTCTTGGCTACTCCTGTTTTTCTCTATGCCTGCTTTAGGTACTACTGGACTTCTCACTATCCATCTCGGGCTCAGTAATTGGTAGCTGTCGTTAAGATTCCTGTTTTTCCAATCGGCACGTCCGTTTCTGTAGCTATTTCAGATATCAGACTATCATGGGAACGGCTCGATCCTTCACTCTTTACTGTCATCTTTGTTTTGCGGCGTGTTGTCTTTTCTTAGGTGTTGCGCCTTTCTTCTTTTTAGCTGGAGATTGATTTCTTTTCGGATGCCTTGCTCTTAGCGGTTGAGTCTGTTCCTTTTCGTTTTACCACTTTTTTCTTTTTCCTTTTCTTTTTCTTTTTTGTTTTGGGTACTTTTGCCTCTGTCTTGCGAACCGCTTTCTTCTTTCTTTGGCTCCGAGCCTGCATAGTTTTTTTCTTAGGCTTGTCCGACGGATCCTTGCTCGGTGGCGTTACCGAGCCAATGATTCGCTTACCAGCAACCACTGCGGTTCCGACCAAAACACCAGCAAATTTGGATATTGACCCAACAACGTTTGAAGGTTCGTCATTCTGTGGAGTAGCCATATTCCAATCTCCTTCATCCAGGCTTTATTCATATTCTGCGCCTTCCCTTATTGTTCGGTTCCAGGGGTGTTGCGCAGTATTCAATAATGTCAGACACTTGGTTCCGCGGCCTGCTGGGACTGCATGGCATTGGCATATCCCTTTTTGAAAGCTTCCTTTACTCCTGATGTTATCTCACAGGTCTTGGCATATACATTATTCATAGACTTCGGGTACTTTTTGCGAATAACTTCTGCACTAACAGCACCGACAAATATTCCACCTATCAGGATTCCCAGGCTCTTAAACATAACATTTCCTTCCCTTTTTCTTTCTGGCAAAACAAATTTGTTCTTTACTCTTCCTTTGTTTTTTCATCATTGGATTCTGATGACCACACTGAATCCACAAAGCGCCTCGCGGCATCTTCGATTTTCTCAACAATGTCAGGCCTCTTTATGTGGAGAAACTCGGTTCCCGTCGCTCCGAGGACTACACCCAATAATGCCAATTCGACTAATCCCATTTTCGGTTTATCTCCTAATTTGACATCCATCGATTGTTGTGAATTATCACCATAAAAAAACCGGCCTGCCATCCCTTTGGATAACCAGCCTGGTTGGATCTTTTTGGGCTGCTTTTATTGGACTCAGGGAAACTTTAACAAACTTCTGCAGTCCATTGCTGGTATTACATCCATGTCCGATATTTGAGGCCCTCACTTCTATTTGCGATAAATCGCAAGACAGGAAATCTCATACATCAAGGATAGCGCAGTATTACTTACTGAGCTACTAATTTAGCAAAAACACTTTTACGCTATTATATGGGTCTCCAACTGCTTCGCCAATTTTATTTTCTTAAAACACGTTTTGCATTATTTTATTTTCTACAAAGAACTTAACTGCTATATCAAGTTTTCTTCTTCACCTTGGATTCTACGTAGCTCCGCGGCGTATGTCAAATAGAATTACACTATTCCCAAAAAATTGTTTTCCCATAAATCAGACATACTCTGTTGTTCACAAGAAGCTTTCAACAGCCTTTTGTTAATAATATACTATAGGTATTATCGGGAGATAAGGGCTATATTCATAAAAAAAACGCAACTTATACACCTTGATGATTGGGATTGTATTATGAAACAGGCTGAAAACGGGTGCTTTGGCAAGGGAAAACTGGACAATGTAATCCTTTTACTCTGTCCTCATTACGGGATTTCCTTGCTAATACGGGTTATTCTGCCCCTGTGCCCCGCATCGGTACTCCCGTTCTTGTGGGTCATCCATTTGAGTCGCTCCCTTAACATCGGAGCGACAGGTTCCCTCGTTCCACACAGAAGCCTGAATTAGGTTCACGCCACCTTCATGACGGACTCCACCCAAGCAGTAAGCATATTACTCTTGAATTTGTCCCAGATTAAGGGCTACCGCCCGGTTTTGACGTCAGTGGTAAAGACACCTGAAATTGTTGGTTTCCTCAAGAATCTGTAGCCGGCGATATTGTCTTAAGCAGAGTTAATATATTGCCGAATAACTAAAAGCTATAATATTGTCAAAATAATGAACGAATTACAAAACAAGATGAAAGAAAAAAGCCATTACCGACCTTCAAAAACAGTTGAGGCACTTTTCACAACTGCGGTTGTCAAGATTAAGGCTGATGCCGACAAGGCAATTGCTAAGCAGAAGGCCATGTCGGAAGCAGAGGTTGTCTCAGTAAAAGCGGGGGTAGAGGCTAATACCAAAGAACCCATACTTGAGCAAAAAGTAGAGCCGGAAACCGAATCTTTCGATCAGGCAGACGCCAATGAGACGGAGTCGGATGCCGAAGCAGTTTCCCACAAAGAAACCGAAGAGACGCATGAGGGCGAAGCTGAGCGAGAGGCTGAAGTCGAAGGATCTGAACAAAAACCAGAGGGTGAGGAACCAAAGGCTGAAGAAGAAATTGAAGGTAACACGGTAGAAGAGCACATCCAGGGCGAGGAGGAGCTTCAGGAAGCCGAAGCAGTCTCTCAAAAAGAAACCGAAGAGACGCTTGAGGGCGAAGCTGAGCAGGGGGCTGAAGCCGCTGAACAAAAAGCAGAGGATGCTAACACAGCCTTTGAAGATGTAGCTGAAGAAAAAAAAGTAGAGATAAAGGCTGAAAGCCAAGAACCAGCCGCGGGCGAAGTTGCCAAGAGTATTCGACAAATGGCTCAGTCGCAGTCAAATCAGCCGAGAGAGCAGTCGCTGGCAGGTTTCGGTTTATGTGCAAAAGACGTTATGCTAAAAGAGTTTGTGTGGGGAAGTCCTGAAGATAGCGTCCAACAGGCGATTAGAAAAATGCAGCAGTCTGATAGCGGCTATTTGGTGGTGGGCATAGATGGTGTGTTGGTAGGTATTGTGTCGAATTCCAATATAACAGGGGCACTCAGTCCCTACCTTCGTCCGATATTTGCGAAGTGGCGGCGGCCGCTGGATGATGCAACGCTTCAAATCAGGATCAAGTGGATAATGAGCAGGCCAGTGCATATCGTAAAACCGAAGACACCTCTTGCGAACGTAATGGAGAATATGTGCCGATATGACGTGCCGTGTTTACCTGTGGTAGATCAACAAGGCAAAGTTCAGGGTTTAGTAACAGAAACCGATATCTTCAAAGTATTACTGGAGCTAAAAAGCAGTCCAGGCATCTCGGCATCAGATAATGAACACAAGGAACAATCCGCATCTGACCATTTTTCCGACCACAGGGAGATTGAGTCCACACCAACGATGGAACCCGACCTGGTCGCTCCCGTATGATTGCGGAAACTCAAGCCAATCTTGAATGACAAGGTATACTTAATCTGTCGTTCTCGACTTTTTTTCTCATCATAGCGATAACATCAGAATATTGACCGATAACATACAGCCTTCCTGGCAGTACACACATCTGAAATTGTATCTTTCCTTAAAAAATATGCTGGTGGGAGTGTTGTCTTAAGTAGAGTAAGAATATTGCCGAATGTAGGGATATTGTCGAATAGGTGATATCCTTCTGTTTCTTGAAGTAGGCTCATTCGATAAATTGTTGACAATGATTGATGCTGCCTCCATTAGTTTTGGAGCAAGCGAATAATGAATGCTTCTGAAATTATAGATGATAGATTTAGAGTACTGGATCATATGCCTGTGGGCGTATATGTGATAGATAAAGACTATAT
>CAZTDF010000143.1:7262-12280 GCA_964612465.1 uncultured Pirellulales bacterium | reverse complement strand
GTGTATCCCGCCAGGCAGACCAGTTCGAGACCGAGGCCTTCTATTTTACGCCGCAATGCCCTTCGAGCGGCAGCGTCATAATCCAAAACAGAAACATGCGGCCTCTTGGCCATAATCATCACGCCGTCGAATCCGAGCTGCTTTGCCTTGTCCAGAAAATCATCGATGCTCAGTCTGGCCTGCCCACGCCAGAAACCGGCGTAGCTGACCGAATGCAGACAAGTCTTGACCTTGAAATCCGCCGGATTACCCGTCGGGGCCTTCTGCGAAAATGCCTGATGAGAGCAGAACAACAATACGATCATCAAAATAAAACAAAAACGACGCATGGTTTAATCCCTTTCAAATGTTTTCGATAAAAACCTTTTCCGGCATTACTTTAATTTTAAGTGAGGGGACCTCAATCCCGAATATCATCACCGATTGACAGCCGGCCGTCAATGGAAAAACGCAACCGCTCTGCTCATTAGTCGGATCATTGTTCTCCGGCGGCTCCCGTGCGGAGCAGCTTTGCCGGAAAAGACTTCCGCAAAACGGCAAAACTTTGAAACAAAGCCTAAAAAGAGCTTGACTGTGCTGCAGATAGCTAATAATATACCTTCTTGTTATTATTGCAACAAGGCGATTGTAGATTTTGCCGATACGCATACATCCGCAAGGATCTATCACAAGGAGTAACAATGGCTTCTATTATCGTAACATCAGGAGAGCAAAAAGGCGAATATCTGCCGCTTGGCAGGCGAACAAATGTGATTGGAAGAGCCGAGGCCCTTCCAATGCAGATACTGGACGATATGGTCTCTCGCAAGCACCTGCGAATACGGTATGATGAAAATACAAACGAACACAATGCCGAAGATATGAACAGCAAGCATGGAGTGCTGATCAATGATCGGAAAATCACCGAGCTAACCACCTTGAAAGAGGGCGACCAAATCCGTATCGGCCAGACTACACTCTTATACACAGAAAAAGACTTCGATGATAGCGAAAGTGCGCTGTCCCACTTCAAAAAGGTAGGTGAGCGGCAGCGTCCCACAATGATTGAGTAAGGAGAGTGCCTAAAATTAAAAGTGACTAAAGTGCCTAAAGTTTGGAGATCATTTTAGGCACTTTAGTTCACTTTAGTCACTTTAGCTCACTTCTAAGCATTCTCCCGGATAATTTTCGCACCGAGAGGATTCAATCTTTCTTCGATTCTTTCGTAGCCCCGGTCGATATGATAGACCCTGTTAATAGTAGTTGTCCCTTCGGCGGCCAATCCTGCCAGCACGAGCGCCGCCGACGCCCGCAAGTCCGACGCCATGACCTGGGCTGCTATGAGTTTCTTTACGCCGGCTACGATCACGGTCGGCCCTTCCTTGCGTAAATTCGCCGCCATTCGATTCAGCTCGGCAACGTGCATAAACCGGTCGGGAAAGACCTTCTCGATTACTACGCTATTGCCCTCGGCAAGCGACAGCAAAACCATAAACTGGGCCTGCAAATCGGTCGGAAAACCCGGATAAGGCTGCGTAGTAATCTCGGTGGGATTAATCGGGCCCCGGCGGCTGACTACACAGCCGTCACCTTCGGCGTCGATCGAAATCCCGATGTGTCTGAGCGTGTCGACGACAGCCATCATATCACCGAGCCGGCAGTTCTGCAGCCGCAACTCGCTGGCGGTTATCGCGGCGGCGACGATAAAGGTCCCTGCCTCGATCCGATCAGGAACGACTTCATACTCTACCGGCTCCAGTTTTTCGACCCCGTCGATTGTCAGTCGAGGCGAGCCGATTCCTGTTATCTTCGCGCCCATCTTATTCAGACAGTTCGCAAGGTCCGCTATCTCCGGCTCACAAGCGGCCGACTCAATAACGGTTCGGCCCTTTGCCAGCGTCGCGGCCATCAGCACGTTCGCGGTGCCGAGCACGGTAGAGCCGAACGGCCCGCCCATGAAAATCTCTTTGCCTTCCAAACCATTCGGAGCTTCGGCGACGATATAGCCGTTCTTGAGATGAATTTGTGCGCCGAGGGCCTTCAGGCCCTTGAGGTGAAGGTTGACGGGCCTGTCACCAATTGCACAGCCGCCCGGCATGGAAACTTCCGCCCTGCCGCACCTCGCCAGCAGCGGGCCGAGAATACAAATCCCCGCTCGCATCCTGCAGACAATTTCATACTCACCTACCGGATTATCAACGACCGTCGAATCTATGCACAAATCGCCTTCGGCGCCGCGAGTGATTTTACAGCCCAGTCGCCCAAGCAATTCGCCGCACACGGAAATGTCTAAAAGATGCGGTACGGCTTTTAGTCTCGATTGGCCGGGTGCTAAAATCGTTGCGGCCATGATCGGCAACGAAGCATTTTTCGAGCCGTTAATACGAACGCTGCCGGATAATTGAACCGGTCCTTCAACGCGAAATACATCCATGCTCTGTTTTCCTTTGACAATTAGAGGTTCAAAACGGACAATTCAAGAATAGTAAATATTCAACAGTAAATAGTCAATGGAATTCGCTGAGACCATAACCGCAACAGACTTCATCTGGCTGGCAGGGCTGATATTATTCGCCTGCTGGCTGCTCGATACATCTCTGGGCACAAAAGCTTTGGCCGATTCGCCGCCCCGTCGAAACAGCATGCCCCCCTATTTGCCCCTCGTTCCACTGATGCTCTGGTTCGGAGCGGTTGCGTTGGTAGTAGCCCTGGTCCAAAAACTCACGCCGGGCCTGCACGGCTGGCAAAAAATATTCAGGGATCACCTGGTTATGAGCATCGGGGCGGCAGTAACAATAGCGGCAATGATGTTTCTGGCGCACGTTCATTTCGCCCGGCGATTGAAGGGATTCGGTCTGAATATCAGGACAATCGTGAAAGATTTTTTCATGGCGATTGTGAATCTGCTGGCGGTCTGGCCGATTATGATGGCCGCAATTACCATGACAATGTTTGTTGCCGAATTAATTTGGGGCACCGATTACGAGATGCAGCAGCATCAGCAGCTCGAATTGATCACGGAATATCCGCAGTTGCCGCTTCGTATTATGATTGTGTTTATCGCCGTGGTAATCGCGCCGCTGATCGAGGAGATGTTGTTTCGAGGATTCATTCAGACGGCGATACGCTCCTTTTTCAATATCAGAAACAGTGCCTGGCCGGCGATAGCAGCAAGCTCGGTGTTCTTCGCGACCATGCACGAAGATCCCGGACACTGGCCGGCGTTATTTGTTTTAGGCGTATGCCTGGGCTATTCGTATGAAAAGAGCGGCTCTTTGTTTCGGCCTATTTTTATCCACCTGTTCTTTAACGCGTCCAGCGTAGCAATAGCCTTATATCAATAACTCCGCCTTCTAAAAAGACGGCTGTCTCAATACGGAGATTCTTATGCAGAATAAAGTTAATTATCGCTACCCGAAAACCTCATCGCCGTGCAGTTATATTGCCGGCGTCTTTCTCGCCCTTGCCTGCATCGGTACCGTTCGTGCCGCTCAGGCGGGGCTTCTGCTCGAATCCCCGGATGGAAATGTCGCCGTAACGTTCGATCTCAAGGACATTGGCGAGCGGCAAAGCTGCCCGACTTACACCGTATCGTATAATGATCGGCTGGTTATTGCCGATTCGCGCCTGGGATTGGCAATCAAGGACGATGTCCCGCTTGAAGCCGGCTTTGAAATCGTCGAGGTCTCTCGAACAAGTCACGACAGCACGTATTCGCCCGTTTACGCCGAGCGAAAGACAATCCGCAACCACTACAACCAGCTCGTTGTCGAACTCAGAGAAAGCCGCCCGCCCCATCGCCGGCTTGTCCTGACGTTCCGTGCTTACAACGAAGGGGCGGCCTTCTGTTATACCCTGCCGCAGCAGGATGCTCTCAAAAACTTCGTCATCTCGGCGGAGAAAACGCAGTTTCATTTCACGCACGACCACACAGCTTACGCCGTCTATTCCGCCCAAGGCGAGTATAGCAAGGTTCCACTCAGCAAGATTAAGAACAATTGTGAAAGGCCGCTGACAGTTCAGATCGACAAGAGACTTTTCGCGTCTGTGGCCGAAGCCCGGCTGGTGGATTACGCTCGCATGCGTCTTTCGCCTGAGCAGGACCGACCGCTCACGCTGGTCAGTTCGCTGCACAGCGAAGTCGATGCCGCGGCCCCGATGACGACGCCATGGCGGGTTATTATGCTCGGCCGGACTCCCGGAGAGCTGCTCGAACGCAATTATCTGCTGCTGAACCTCAACGAGCCCTGCGCGATCGAAGATACTTCATGGATCAGGCCGGGCAAAGTTATCCGCGAAGTGACTTTGACCACCACCGGCGGCAAAGCCTGCGTCGATTTCGCCGTCGAGCACAATCTGCAATACGTCGAATTTGACGCCGGCTGGTACGGCGCAGAAAACAGCGAAGAATCCGACGCCAGGACCATCTCGGTCGATCCCAAACGCTCGAAAGGCCCGCTGGATCTGCACCGGGTTATCGACTACGCGAAACATCGCGGCATTGGAATCATACTTTATGTCAACCGCAAGGCGCTCGAACGGCAACTCGACGAAATTCTGCCGCTCTATGAAAAATGGGGCATCAAAGGCGTAAAGTACGGCTTCGTCCAGGTCGGCTCGCAGCAATGGACCGCATGGCTCCACCACGCCGTCCGCAAAGCCGCCGAGCATCATCTGATGGTCGATATTCACGATGAATACCGCCCGACCGGCTACAGCCGAACGTATCCGAATCTCATGACGCAGGAGGGTATCCGTGGCGACGAAACCAGACCATCCAACAGCCTGACTCTGACAATCTTATTTACTCGAATGCTGGCCGGCGCGGGTGATAATACTATCTGCTACTACGACCGGCGGGTCGACGACAACGCGAGCCATGCGTACCAATTGGCCAAGAGCGTGTGTTTCTACAGTCCGTGGCAATTTCTTTACTGGTACGACCGCCCGGGCAGTTCCCCTCGGAGGACCGGCGGCGCAGGAGGCGGTAATAACGTCATCGGCGACGAGCCGGAGCTCGAATTCTTCGACCATGTCCC
>CAZTDF010000143.1:3937-7162 GCA_964612465.1 uncultured Pirellulales bacterium | reverse complement strand
ACTGTTCCACTTGTCGATTTTCCTCTGGATCCTGTCCCAGTTCCAGCTTCCGGGATCGGGATAGTCCATATTGGCGCGGAGCTGCTCGGTCGTGGGTGTTTCGGAAGGTACTCCGTCGGAAGGAACCTCGATTCCGGCGGCCCAAACCAAGCCGTTCAGAACTATCTTGCGGAAGTCATTGTGCGCCCAGTTGATCTGGTAGTGGCCGCCCGTGAAACCGAAACCTCGTCCGCCGCCGGGCCTCTCATAAGCCCAGGCTACATGCTCCGGTATACCCATTCGCGCACGGACATGTGGATTGGCGCCGTGAGCGTCGTTACCCTGCCGGCGGGTGCTGTCGGGCGGTATCGTGGTCAGGATAGGCGTGACGTTTTCCATGTTCTCGGGGAAACGCATGTGGTAATACCACTCATCCCGAATAGTAAACGGCTTTACGCCCCGCGTGACGAAGTGCTTCGGAAGATCTGTGAATTTTGCCTCCCAGGTCGGGTTGACGGACCAGTAAGTTTCAAAGTAGCCTCCGTTCCAGTCGAGCATATCGTTGCCCGGCTTGCCTTTGGGTACCTCGACCGCGTAGTGGAGCATGGCAATTCCGATGCCCTTTTTTGCCAGCGCATTCATTTCTTCGAGGTGTCCCATAACAACGTGCCCGCCGCCGCCGTCGCAGTAAACGGCAACCTCGTCAGCGTTATCAAGGGCCGTCGGGTCTTTGGGCCAGCCGTTCTTATAGACGGTTGCATAGACGTTGGGCATGTTTTCGTTGAGGCATTTCGCCAGGAGTAAACAGCCCGCATTATGCTCGTGGTAACCGTAGCCGTGGCTGGGCGTGCCGGCCAGAAGGACGATCTTTTTTCTATCTTGGAGCTTCGTACGTTTCATTTGGATGTCCTTGAACTCGATCATCATTGGCGGGCCGGCGTGCAACTGCAGCGCCAGAACACCGGACATATCACGCTGGGCTTTGTCGTTGTCGATGACCTCAGCGGTGACCTGGCCGTTGACTTTCAGAATGATCTGGTTGCCGTGGGCGATGATATGATATTCGTTCCAGTCATCCTTTTTGATATTGTTCATCAGGGCATCAGCATCGCCGAGCGGGCTTTTGGTCATCTTGCCGTCGGAGCCGATTACGGTTTTCTGCCCTCGCTCAGCGAGCATTCCGCGGCCTCTTTCGTCATAGAGCGCCCCTGCGTATCGGCCGGCCAGGTCGATATCCGCCTGGTAGCCTACGGCGTGGCCGGCCGGCTCGACCCGGCTGCGAATCTGTATGCCGGAGTTGGCCGCCGGCGTGCCGCTTATGCGGTATTTCAGTTTCAGCTCGAAATCGTCTACATCGCCAAGCTGCCAGGCGAGGAACTGATTGCTCTTGACCGGATTCTGTTCGGTGGAGCGTCCGGTGATTGCCCCGTCCTGCACGGACCAGTAGCTCATCTCAGCAGCTTTCCATCCGTCGAGCGTACGGCCGTCAAAGATCGGCTTGAAGCCAGCCTCTTGAGCAACGGCATTCGCTGTTACAAACCCCGGAAGAACAAACAAAACAACACAGATTAATCGTGAGTTAATTCTAAGCATAACAATTCCTCCATTCATAAATTGAGACCCGGCATATCACAGTATTTAGGCTGCGGCCTGCCATTGCTCCTTTATAAGCTTCAAACCCTCGGTATAAACTTCCTCCGGGCTGGTGGATAAATCACGCCAGACGCGAGTTGCCGCCGCTAAGTCGGGCAGCGCCCGTCCGAACGCCTCGATCATCAGCCACCCATCGTAGCCCGCTGAACGCAGAGCCTTGAAAGTGCCCGCCCAGTCCACATGCCCCCTGCCGGGCGTGCCGCGGTCGTTTTCGCTGATGTGCACGTGCTTGATTATATCAATGTTCGGACCTATGCACCCGACCGGGTCTTTCTCTTCGATGTGGGCATGGAACGTATCGAACAGAACGCCGTAGTTGGGCTTGTTGACGAGTTTTACGAAGTCCGCCGTGTCGGCCATGGTGTTGAGGAAGTAGCACTCGAAGCGATTGAGGTACTCTACCGCTAAAGTCACGTTCGCTTTGGCGGCATAGTCGGCGGCATCCTGATGCACCTGGGCGGCATGTTTCTTCTCGTCTTCGGTCGGCCCTTCGCCGGTAAAGACGCCCAGCGGCTGATAAAACGGCCCGCACAGAATCTCCGAGCCCAAAGCTTCCGAGCAGTCGATCGCCCACTTGAGATGCTCGAGTCCGCCCTTGCGGTGACCGGCGTCGGCGCTGATGGGATTGTGCTCTTCATCCGGGATGACCGTCACCGAGGTGCAGCCGAGACCGTTGTCCTTGATAGCCTTGCCGACCTTTTTAAAATGCGCGACGTCACCGCCGAAAAGCGGAATCTCCACACCATCGAAGCCTGCCTTTTTAAGCATTTCCAAGCGCGGAAAATCTTCCTCTGTAACATGCCCTGTCCACAACAACATATTAAATCCAGCTTTCATTGAAGTTTCTCCTTATACCTATGATGGTTAGTATTATTTACAGTTTCAATTGTCCGAAGGTTCCAGCCCGGCGGCCCATGCGCAAGCGTTGCGATAGAGCCGGCCAACGTAAGGATTGTCAAACGCCTGAACATCGTGCCCGAGCACGCTGTGGAAGACGCGACCCTTGCCATAGTCCAGCACGAAGGCCATTGGATAATCCTTGTCGTCCACCTTGGAACGCGCGGTCGCCAGGATCTTGATCGGAGTTTCACCCGCTAAGCACGTATATAACTCATCGACCGTCTCAAAGTCTTTCATGCCCTTCATTGCCGGGTGCTTTTGGTCTGTGATTTTGACGGTGAATTTGCCGTGCGGATCATGACCTCGCAGATTGGGATCCCACACCCGTCCGGCAAGCTTTACAAACTCCGGCCACTCCTGAAACGCCCCGCAGGCGAAGTGAACCAGCACCAAACCCCTGCCGCTTTGGACGACACGTTTGAGATTGGCGCGGGCTTTCGGGCCGGGATCCGGAACTTCCCAGTCCATAAAGTGCATCACTATTACATCATAATCGCCAAGCGTATCGCTCGCCAACTCGCCCGGCTTCTCGGTGATTGTAACGTCCAGTCTTTTATCCGCCGCGATGGCTTTGGCAAGAACCGGCGCCGTCAGCTTCCATTTGTGCCCCGGATAATCGACGCCGGTAACAATCAATACCTTCTTTTTGGGCGTTTCGCTTTGGCCTTCTACCGAAGCTGCACTGATTTGACC
>CAZTDF010000143.1:0-3837 GCA_964612465.1 uncultured Pirellulales bacterium | reverse complement strand
CCTTCTTTTTGGGCGTTTCGCTTTGGCCTTCTACCGAAGCTGCACTGATTTGACCACAACCCGCTGCAAAGATGACCAATGCTCCAAGTACCGCTGCGTACCTCATTATTGCACTCCTTGAATGCCAATGGAAATAGGGCCTATTCATGATTTTGGTACTATAAACGTCTTACTGCGGCCTGTCAATTCCTATTTCACGTTTGCTCAGGCCCTAAATACAACAAAGCAGTTGCATATCCCGCCCGGATGTGATATAAAGGCTCCGGTGAAATATGGAAATAACAGAATTAAAATCAACAATATCAGAATTGTCGGCCCGGGTAAATCAAATCCGGGACTGGCTTTGACTTGCCCAGCAAGAAATCCCAGCTACAAAAACTTGAGAACCAGATGTCCAGGGAAGGGTTCTGGGATAATCCCGATTTGGCGCAGTCGACCGTCTCTCAGTTGAGCACACTGAAGTCTATCATTGAGCCGGTGGAAGAAATGCACCGCGAAGTGAAAGACCTTCAGGAACTGTTCGAGCTGGCAGCGGCCGAGTCGGACCAGGAAGAATTCAGACAGTTGGAAGATGATCTGGAGGCACTAATCAAGAAGTGCGAAAAGATCGAGTTGGCAGGATTATTGTCCAGGCCCGAGGATATGAAGAATTGCTTTTTCAGTATCCACGCCGGCGCGGGAGGAACCGAGAGTTGCGACTGGGCAAACATGCTGCTAAGAATGTACACGCGGTATTTCGAAACAAACAAATACAATTACAAGGAGCTTGATATTACGCCGGGAGAAGAGGCGGGAATTCGCTCGATAACACTGCGGGTAAGCGGGCCTTTTGCATTCGGCAAATTCTCGTGCGAGACGGGAGTGCATCGACTTGTACGGATAAGCCCGTTCGATGCGAACAAACGGCGGCACACGAGTTTCGCGGCGGTAGACTGCATTCCGGAATTCGAGGATGATATCGATATCGAAATAGATGAAGACGACATCAGGATCGACTTTTATCGCGCCAGCGGCGCCGGCGGCCAGCATGTAAACAAGACCAGCTCGGCGGTGCGGATCACACACGAGCCGACCGGGATCGTGGTGCAGTGCCAGAACGAGAGAAGCCAGCATAACAATCGTGCCCAGGCAATGAAAATGCTCAAGGCAAAACTGTACATGCTCGAGCAGCAAAAACGCGATGATGAGATCGCAAAACTGTACGGCAATAAGGGTGAGATTGCCTGGGGAAACCAGATAAGAAGCTACGTCCTGCAGCCTTACCAGATGATTAAGGACCATCGAACCAACTTCCAGGTCGGTAACGTCGAGGCGGTGCTGGACGGAGATATCGACGGATTTATCGAAAGTTATCTGCGACATAGAGCAAAAACAAGCGGTACGAAAAAATAAACATTAAAAGTAAAGGTTAATAACAATGAAAGATATTATCGACGTCGAATTGAAAACGCAGAAAGTGGATTTCAGCAAGTGCAAAACAGATATACTTGCCGTTGGGCTGTTTTCTGACGCCAAAGAGCTGGACAAACTGAACAAAGAGCTTAACGGCAAACTGGACGGCACTATCGGCCGGTTGCTGGAATTAGGTGATTTCAAGGCAAAGGACGGGACCAGCGCAGTTGTTTACGGCAACGGCCAAACAGGAGCCAAAAGGATTCTGCTGGTCGGCCTTGGCGAGAAGAAAAAGGCGACACTGGATACGGTTCGCAATGTAGCGGCACACGCGGCAAAAACATCGGTAGAGCTTAAAGCAAAGACGATGAGCCTGGCGCTGCACAGAGCATTCGGCGGACGGTTCGATCTGTCCGCTATTGGACAGGCTTTCGGTGAAGGGATATATTTCGGCAGCTATCGCTACGATGAATTTATCACTGAAAATGAGAACGGGCGACTAAGTTCTCTCGAGGTCGAGCTGATCGATCCTGACTCGACAAAATTAAAAAAGCTCAAAAAAGGACTCTCGGACGGCATCGCAATCGGTAAAGCGCAAAGTTACGCCCGAACGCTGGCAAATCGGCCGGCCAATGTAATAACTCCAGCCGAAGTAGCCGCCGCCGCAAAAGAATTGGCCCGAGGCTCGAAGAGACTGAGCTGCACGGTTTTTGACGAAAAGCAGATGACTGCAAAGGGAATGGGCGGGGTGCTCGCGGTCGGTTCGGGCTCACAAAACAAGCCGAGATTTATCATTTTGAAATACAGCCCGCCCGGCAAAGCGGCAAGCACTCTGCCGACGGTCGCGCTGGTCGGCAAAGCAATCACATTCGATTCGGGCGGAATCAGCATCAAACCGTCGGCGAATATGGATGAAATGAAACTGGACAAATCCGGCGGCATTGCCGTTTTGGGAGCAATGAAAGCATTGGCCGAGCTGGCGCCGCACGTGAACGTTTATGGCATCGTGCCCTCGGCGGAGAATATGCCGAGCGGAACGAGCTACCGGCCCGGTGACATTATTAACACATTCAGCGGAAAAACCGTCGAGGTCCAGAACACCGACGCCGAAGGCAGAATGATACTGTGCGACGCCATAAGCTATGCCGTCAAACAAAAATGCGACATCATTATTGATATCGCCACATTGACAGGAGCGTGCGTTGTCGCGCTCGGCAAGTATATGGCCGGGCTGATGGGCAACAATAAAGGACTGATCAAAGATTTGCAGAAAGCCTCGCAGGCCAGCGGCGAAAAAGTCTGGCAAATGCCGAGCGGCGAAGAATATGCAAAAGAAATGAAGAGCAAGATAGCAGACCTGAAAAACATCGGCAGCCGCTGGGGCGGAGCATGTACGGCAGCCGCCTTCTTAAGGCAGTTTGCAGGCGACACAAAATGGGCGCATCTCGATATTGCCGGCGTCTGGAGCTTCGAAAAGGCCACGGAGTATACCTCAGAGGGCGCCAGCGCTTTCGGAGTCAGGCTGCTGACAACTTACGTGATTGGTCTGAAGAAAAAGAAAAAATAATGACCTGTTAAAAATGAAGATATTCCAAAAATGAGCAAGAAAATTAAAAAAGTAGATACCGAAAGAATTGAAAAGGCGGTGAAGGAAATCCTATTAGCGGTCGGCGAAGACATCAATCGCGAGGGATTAAAGAAAACACCCGAACGGGTTGGTAAGATGTACGCCGAACTTTTAGCGGGGATGCGCGAGGACCCGAAAGTCCATCTTCGCAGCGTCTTTACCGAAAACTATGACGAAATCGTTCTGCTGCGTGACATCCCCTTTTACAGTATCTGCGAGCATCATTTGATGCCGTTTATCGGCTCGGCCCATGTCGCGTATTTGCCGACCGGGATGGTGCTCGGCGTGAGCAAATTGGCCCGCATTGTGGACTGTTTTGCCCGCCGGCTCCAGACCCAGGAGAGACTGACGTACCAGATCGCCGATTTTATCATGAACAGCTTAAAACCAATGGGCGTCACGGTAGTTCTGGAAGCGTCTCATAGCTGCATGACCATTCGCGGCATCAAAAAGCCCGGCTCGTCAATGGTGACATCGGCGCTCCGCGGCATCTTCAAGAAGGACCCAAGAAGCCGAAACGAAGTCCTGAGCCTCATGCACAAGTAGAAAACAGGGAGAGATTCCGCTGATGCACAAACTGGTCAGGCAGGTGCGATTCTCGATTAATCCATTCCTGCCGCAAGACAACCGAGGGTATAATTCGTTCGCATCCAGGCCGGCGGGTGATGGATTAGCCATATTTCTCGAATTGTCCGTTGAAGTTACCGGCCGAGTCGTGCCGGCGACCGGATTTGTGGTTAATGTCACCGAGATTGACAAGGCCGTCCGCGAATTTGCAGTGCCGATTTTTGCCGGGCGTATCAAGCAGGATTTCAATC
>CAZTDF010000142.1:5823-12358 GCA_964612465.1 uncultured Pirellulales bacterium | reverse complement strand
TTTACTACTTTGCGATAGAAATCCGGAGAAAATAGAGGGCCGCTCTGACCGGTGAGATCGTCCCCTATCATTACGACATCGACAAGGTCTCCCACTTCGGCCATGAATCCGTCGAAGTAATCCAGCCAGAACTTGAGCATCTTATCGAGAAGGGCCTCACAGAATGCCGGATTTTCGATCATATCGATGAACCACTGTTCGAGGCCCCGCATATACCAGCAAGTTTCATATACAACACCGCAGATACCGGTCGATATCGCATACGGTGTTTCGTTGCGCAATTCCAAGGCACTTTCACGAACGCCGGTGAACCGAGTCGGATCGCCTCCTTTGGGAAACGGATAATCCGCAAGGTCTTTGACAGCAGCGTCGGCCAGCGGGTGATGCGAGATATCCATATAAAGCTGCTGGTCGTCCGGCATAGACCAGACGACGCCGAACTCATCTTTGAGGTCGTGCCAGAGCTTTCCGTGGCGAATATTTTGCTCAATGCCGCCCTTGAAGCTTTCGGGGCCGTGAGCACATACATAGCGAATATCAACATGAAAACGCTTCAGCAATTTTTCGCACGGTTGAGCAAGCTGCTGGACAGGGTCCATGATTGTCGGCTCATCGTCGATGCCCAGATAATCAAGCAGCTCGATGTATGCCCCTTTATGAATCCCGGTTTGGAAGCCGCCGAGATCTATGGGTACCCTGTCAGGGATTTGATGATTGAGGGCCTTAAGGACACGCTGCCTCGAAGTCATTGTCTCTTTCTTTGCCATTGACATACTACTTTCCCAACGCTGCAAGATAGTTTCCGAATCCTACGACAACCGTTGACAGTATCAGCACAAATATCCCGGCAAAAACAATCATGTGCGTTCTGCGGCCGGAACCTTTCCACTCATGGAAAATCAGGCCCCATATATTGCTGAAGACAATGATAAAGGCCATGTGGATGGTCCAGCTTGAGAAACCATACGCACCCATCCGAGTTGTGCCCATGCCGTAGAACATAAACTGAAAATACCAGGTAATCCCGGCCAAGGCAGAGAATATATAATTTCTGAGAAGCGGTGCATCGCTGCGGTTAAGATAATTGCCCGCCGATTTGTTTTTGATATTCAGAAATACGCACCAGATAAAATTCGTCGTGAATCCACCTGCAAAGATAACAATATAGACGGGATTGACCATCCACAAAGACGGTGTTCCACGTTTGACCGCAAGCTCAGCAATCGGTTCTCCCGCTGCTATCCCGAATGCCATACACGCGCTCATCACGCCTGCGAATACGGCGATCCAAAGCCCTTTGGTGAAGTTGAATTCCTTTATGGTTTCCTTCTTTTTGGCCTCCGACAGCTCTTTTTCTTTCAATACTCCGGCCCAGCCACAAATCCCGATTCCTGTGAGGCACACAAGCACGCCGGCCAGTGTGGTCAAGCCGGATACATGGGTGACCAAATAGACGAATTTACCTCGAAATATCGGCGGGATAATCGTACCGAACGCCGCACAAAAGCCAAGTGCAATTGCGTATCCGAGCGACATTCCGAGATAACGCATGGACAGGCCGAACGTCAGTCCTCCAATACCCCACAACAAGCCGAATACGTAACACCAGAAGATGCTGCTTTGCGGCGCATCGCTGAGAACCGAAAAAAGCGCGGGAACGGTAAGTAACGCCACCACCGGCGGAATAATAATCCAGGAGAAAAAGCCGCCTACGAGCCAGTAGCTTTCCCATGCCCAATTGCGAACTTTCTTAAAGGGAATGTAGAAACTGCCCGCAGCAAAACCTCCCAGGGCATGAAGGAGAACGCCAAGTGCAACCATGCTAAAGCTTTCAAATTCTTAACTTGCCAGCAGCAAATGAGAGGATATTTATTTATGACAATAGTCTATCAGGCGGGCAATTTCCCGGCGCAGGTCTTTGCGATGCACAATCATATCCACAAAGCCGTGCTCTAACATAAACTCGGCTGTCTGAAATCCTTCCGGCAGCTCGACTTTAATTGTCTCGGCTATAGTGCGAGGCCCGGCAAAAGCAATCAATGCCCCAGGCTCAGCAATCAGGCAGTCGCCCAACATCGCAAAGCTCGCCGTGACTCCGCCGGTCGTCGGGTCGGCCAGAACGCAGATATAAAGTCCGCCGGCCTCGTCCAGTTTCGCTAAGGCCGCGGATGTCTTGGCCATTTGACCCAGCGATACCACCCCCTCATGCATCCTTGCTCCACCCGAGCAGCTCACCACGACCAGGGGCAGTTTCTCCTCAATCGCCGCATCAACCGCTGCACAAAATTTTTCACCGACTACCGAACCCATAGAACCCATCAGGAAATTCGGCTCCATTACCGCCAGCACTACACCCCTGCCCTTGATAAAAGCCTTGCCGATCAACATGGCTTCTTTGGCACTGGACTTTTTCTCGTCGTCTTTGATTCGCTGCTTATAAGTAGTTCCTCTGAACTTAAAGCTAA
Source organism: uncultured Pirellulales bacterium (assembly GCA_964612465.1). Taxonomy (GTDB): domain Bacteria; phylum Planctomycetota; class Phycisphaerae; order Sedimentisphaerales; family Anaerobacaceae; genus JAFGPJ01. The sequence continues at coordinate 9,893 of CAZTDF010000142.1, read as the reverse complement.
GCGGATCATCGGAAGTCAAATCGTCAAGCACCTGTTGAAAAGAAGCTTCATCGACCAAGTAAGCAATTCGTGTTTTTGCTTCGATGCGAAAGTGGTGGTTGCATTCCGGGCAGACATTAAGGTTCTTCTCGACCGTACTCTTATAGAGCATATGCTCGCAGCCCGGACATCGCATCCAGAGCCCTTCGGGCATCTCCTTACGCGGCTTAAGCGAAAAACCATTCCACTTTGATTTGGCTTTTTTGGCCATAGCAACCTATATTTAGCCCCGCAATTTATTGCGGGGTTTCTCCACATCAATATAAAAACAATACGGGGATTCTACCAAAAACCGACCAATTTCGCCACAAAAATTACTTACAGGCTTCTCGAATGGCGTTTATTGCCGCGACACGGTCGTTTTGCGCAAAGATTGCATTGCCCGCCACAAGGGTATCGGCACCATAAGAAACCACAATTGGCGTGGTCTGAGGATCTATACCACCATCGACTTCGATGCGTACATCGGGTCCGACGATCTCTCTGATTCGAGCGACTTTTTCAGCCGCGTCCGGCATGAATTTCTGACCGCCAAAGCCCGGATGGACCGTCATTACCAGAACCATGTCGCAATGCGGCGCCACCGCGGCAACCGCCTCAACCGACGTCTCCGGATTCAGGCATATCCCCGCGCTGCAGCCCAAATCGTGCAGTTCATCGATAAGCTTTAGCGGATCATCGGCAACTTCGATATGAAATGTGATATGGTCGGCCCCGGCCTTTACAAAAGGCTCGGCATATTTCGCCGGCTCGCTTATCATCAGATGAGCGTCGAAAACCAGATCGCTTACCTTGCGGAGCTTGGCAATCACCGGCGGGCCGATTGTAATGTTCGGAACGAAGTGACCGTCCATCACATCCAGATGCACCATACTGATCCCGGCCGAGGTAATTTCGGCAATCTCTTCGGCCAACCTGGCAAAATCGGCGCTCAGAATCGACGGGGCAACTTCAATTGTTCCGGCTTTCGGTAATCGCATCTTTGCTGATATAATTAGATCGCCCCCCGGTAAAACCGGGGGCTAAATACTAAAGGCCTTATTTTTCATCGAGGATTTCGAGGCATTTGAATGTCTTGCCTTCGAGAAATTCCAGCGAAGCGCCACCGCCGGTCGAAATATGGCTTATCCTGTCTTCCAGGCCGAGTATATTGACCGCACTGGCACTGTCACCACCGCCGATGATACTGGTTGCCCCGTTGTCCGTAGCCTCGGCAACCGCCAAAGCTATGGCCTTTGTCCCTTCATCGAAAGGCGTGATTTCAAAAACGCCCATCGGACCATTCCAAACGATGGTTTTGGCATCGACAATCTTTTTTGCAAATGTCTTGGCCGCTATCGGCCCTATGTCGACGGCCTGATAGCCAGGGTCGATATCGCCGACGGCGGTCCGATGCTGCGCACCGGCTTTCAACTCGCGAACTATATGGTGGTCGACGGGCAAAATTACTTCACAGTTCGCATCCGCCGCATGTTTCAGCAGTTCCTGACCCTTGTCGATAAAGTCATTCTCACACAGGCTCTTACCGATACTTTTCCCTCTGCCTTTGAGGAAAGTATAAGCCATGGCCCCGCCAATAATAATACGGTCGACCTTGCCGATCAGGTTCTCAATCACGCCGAGCTTATCCGAAACCTTTGCCCCGCCGAGTATAGCGACGAAAGGCCTGCCGGGATTACTTAGTGCTTCGCCGAGAAATTTCAGCTCCTTTTCAATGAGAAAGCCGATTACCCTGGGCTTGCCTTCCATCATCAGCGGGACGGTATACATCGAGGCGTTGTCCCTGTGGGCCGTGCCGAAAGCATCGTCGACGTAGATATCCGCCATGCCGGCCAACTCTTTCGCGAAGTCGTCTTTTGCCTGCCGGAGCTGCGCATCTTCCTTTGCCGCCTTGTCTTTGATGGTCTCTTCCTTGTGGAAGCGAAGATTCTCAAGGAGCATACAATCGCCCGGCTTGAGGGTCTGGGCCTTTGCGATGGTCTCCGGTCCGATACAATCGTCAGCGAAAATAACCTCCCGGCCCAACAACTCAGACAATCTCTTCGCTACCGGGGCCAAAGACATCTTCTCATTCTTCTTGCCCTGAGGCCTGCCGAGGTGACTCATAAGAATCAGCGCGCCACCGCCCTCTAATATCTTCTTTATCGTAGGCAGTGCCTTAACGATCCGGTCATCGCTGGTGATGTTGCAGTCATCGTCCAGCGGCACATTAAAGTCGCACCGCATCAGAACCTTTTTGCCCTGCACATCAATATCAGCAACAGTTTTCTTTGTCATGCTATCTACCCTAAAAATTTCTTGTGCTATCTCTGCCAAAGGAAAAATCTCCATTTAGCCCCGTGTTTTACGCGGAGCTTTAGCTTAATAATTCTAAATTCATTGTTCGATAGTCGCTACTCAGATTACATTGCAGCCATTTTTTCCATAATATCGACGCTGCGATTCGAATAGCCCCACTCATTGTCATACCAGCTTACGACCTTGACGGTCTTGCCGATGACTATCGTGCATAGAGAATCATAGATGCTCGAACGAGGATCGTTGACAATGTCGCTGCTGACGATAGGCTCGTCGCAATAGCCAAGGATGCCCTTCATCGGACCTTCCGCCGCTTTTTTCATTGCTGCATTGACGGCATCGACCGTGACGTCCTTTTTGACGTTTACCACGAGATCAACGATACTGCCGACCGGAATCGGCACGCGGACCGCCATACCGTCGAGCTTGCCGTCCAGTTCGGGAATGACCTTTCCGATGGCTTTAGCCGCTCCGGTTGTCGTTGGAATAATATTTGCCGCAGCGGCACGGGCTCGACGCATATCCGAGTGGATCATATCGGCCACTTTCTGGTCATTGGTATAAGCGTGAATAGTCGTCATCATACCCTGCTCAATACCAAAGGTATCGTTGAGAGTCTTGGCTATAGGAGCAAGGCAATTGGTCGTACAGCTTGCGTTGGATACGCATTTGACGTCACTTGTCAGCATCTCATCGTTAACGCCCAGAACGATTGTAGCGTCGATATCGTCCTTGGCCGGTACGCTCAGCATGACCTTTTCGGCGCCGGCCTTGATATGGTCGGCATAGCCGCCCTTCGGCGACTCAGCCTTGCGGAACAATCCCGTCGATTCCAGCACGACTTTCACGCCCATCTTCTTCCAGGGCAGTTCAGCGGGATTCCTGACAGCCAGAACCTTAATGGTTTTGCCGTTGATGACCAATGCGTCACCTTTTGCCTCGACCGTTCCGCCCCATTTGCCCATGACCGTGTCATATTTGAACAGATGAGCAAGGCTTTTCGCATCCGCGAGGTCATTGATAGCGACAAGTTCCAATTCGCCTTTTCTTTGCATAATAATTCTTGCCACGGCCCTGCCGATCCGGCCGAAGCCGTTAATTGCTACCTTTGTTGCCATTTGCACTTCTCCTTATTTTTAATGTTAAAAAACGCTTTTTTTCTGTTTTAAACCCCTCGCCAGATACTGCTATAGGGTAAACGAGTAAGCTACTTTATGTATTTCCCGCCCCGCTGTCAAGTATTTCTTCCAAATTCGAGAATCCCTCACCGAGGCAAAATCCTCGATCAATTACGCCTTAATCACAATTATGTTTATATCTCAACACATCCGTTCATCGTCGTAATAGTGATGATCAATCGTTGCTAAAAACATATTTTGGGGGATTCTTTGTACGAAATTCTGTAACATAATGGCTCGGCGCGCAATTAAACTAACGACAATGGTTGGTGCTATGGCAAAATTTGCTGAAAGAACGGAAGATAACGACCTGGTCCTTAGGGCCAAAACACAGGCTGAGGCGCTGGGCCGGCTTTACGAAATGTACTACGAGCGAATCTTCCGCTTCTGCGTTCACAGGCTCTTTAACAAGGAAATAGCTGAGGATGTAACTTCCGCGGTCTTTCTTCATGTAGCCCGCGGGATACGCGATTTTGCAGGCCGGAGCGAGAAGGATTTTCGCAACTGGCTCTACGCCATAGCAGCCAACCAGGCGAACGCCTATATCAGAAAAAC
>CAZTDF010000142.1:0-5723 GCA_964612465.1 uncultured Pirellulales bacterium | reverse complement strand
GACGGAGAAATATAATGTTCAAAGACGAAGCCGATTTTGAAAAAGTCGTTGGTCGGCTGAATATCGACACCGAGCCTAACCCGGCGCATCGTGAAAACCTCCGCCGGCAAATGCTCTCTGTCTTCAACCAGGCCGAACAGGAATCCGCAACCCGAATAATCGTCTTTCGAACATTAAGGAGATTAACCATGAAAAGTCCAATCACAAAAATAGCCGCAGCCGCGGCAATAATTATAGCAGTGCTTATCGGTTTAAATATTGTGGGAACCTCCACTCCCGCTTTTGCCGAGATCGTTAAACCGTTCCTTATCGCTCGAACTGCTTCATTTAAGATGACGATGGAAGTCGAGGGCGTACCGACACAAACCTTCGATTGTTTCTATGCCGAACCTATGCGTATGCGTCAGACAAATCATGAACAAGGTGCAATCGTTATCAGCGATTTTCAGCAGGGTAAGATAGTTACTCTCATGCCGGCACAGAACAAAGCTATGATTGTTGAAATGGAAAACTTGCCCGAAGATCAGAGCAAGTTTAATATGTTCCGTGAAATCAGAAAGCACCTGCAGGAAGCCCAGGATACTGAGGACGAGTCGGTGCAGTTCCTGGGTGAGAAGAAAATCGACGGCCTGACGGTTATCGGGTATCACGTTCAGAAACCGGCTGTCGATATTACCGTCTGGGCTGATCCGCAAACCAAACTCCCCGTAGAAATGACAAATACATCAGGACCTACAACTTACACAATGACTGAAATTGTTTTTGATGTCGAATTGGATGAGTCCCTCTTTAATTTGGAGATACCTGAGGGATACACTATCCGAACCATGCAAGTTGACGCCTCTGAGCCGACGGAAGATGACCTGGTCGAGATGTTCCGTATATGGGCTAAGCACATGGATGGCAATTTACCTTCAGTTCTGGATATGAATGCCACGATGGAATTTGTAAAGTACCAGCACAAGAAATTGAAGGAAAAAGGCCAGGAACCATCTGAGGAAATAGCACTGGAACTGCAAAAAACCATTATGAGAATGGGACGGGGCGGAGTCTTCGTTCAGCAACTGCCTGCCGAGAGTGACTGGCACTATGTCGGCAAAGACGTAAAATTCCCAGACGCCGAGAAACCAATCTTTTGGTACCGTCCCGAAGGCTCCGAAACCTACCGCGTCATCTACGGTGATTTGAGTATCAAGGACGTGGCACCGGAAAATCTGCCGCAATAAAACACACAATCTATTTTCACATCAAAAACAAAGGCCGAGTTTCTTACTCGGCCTTTTCTCTTATTGAATTCCAAGTAAAAACTGCCATAAGCAGAATTTTATTTATATCAAATTATTACCGGCCGCCGTCATACATAATAGCGGCAATCGATTGTTCGGATATTATGCAGGTTAGTTTCATACGCCTTGAAAAGAAACAAGGCATAATCTCTATCATTACGTAAGGAAACAATCATGAAAAGCCCAATTACAAAAATCGCTGTTGCCTTTATAGCAGTGATATTAATCATAGTTATTGGCATACGTAACAAAGGCAAATCCAAGATGTCACCGCTTGAGATAAAACTACCCACACCAGTATTCATCGGTACAAAAGAGCCTATAAGGGTTAACAATCTCAGGAAACTCAGCATCGGCGAGCGACCACCATTCATGGCTCCAATCGGAACCACAAACATCGCTTTGGGCAAACCGGTCGCCAGCAGTGACGATGACCCAATAATCGGTGAGATTGAAATGATTACAGACGGTGATAAAGAAGCTGCAGACGGTAGTTATGTCGAGTTAGGTCCGCTCCAGCAGCATGTTACAATCGACCTCTCAGCTATACATGAAATTTACGCCGTTATAGTATGGCATTACCATAAAATAGCCCGTGTCTATTTCGATGTGGTGGTACAGGTAGCCGACGATCGAGATTTTATCACTAATGTCAGGATGCTGTTTAACAATGATATCGACGGTTCGGCGGATTTTGGTATTGGAACTGATATGCACTACGTTGAAACTTACGAAGGTGAATTTATCGACTGCCTCTCTAAAGGTATCAAAGCCCGTTATGTCCGCCTTTATAGCAACGGCAACAGCGCCAATGAACTCAACCACTATATCGAAGTGGAAGTTTATGGCAAACCCGCGGAATAACATTCGCCGGAATATTCAAAAACATACAAAGACCTCTTTTCTAATAAAATCTTTCCTCATTTTCAGCCCAAAAACGATGATTTGAAAAATTTTCGAGAAATTTTGTAATATTTTCTTGGCAGCTTCGACATATGTAGTAGAATGCTACTACTTTTGTAGAAGGAGATAAAGTTATGAAACTGACGCATGCAGAATGGCAAATCATGAACGCTTTATGGGAAAAGCACCCCGCAACGGCAAGGGACATAATGAGCAGGCTGCCCAAGGGTGTCAAGTGGGCATATACCACAGTAAAGACCATGCTTAGCAGGCTGGTGGAAAAAGAGGCCGTCAGCGAACATAAGCACGCGAATACGAGCATTTACGAACCGCTCGTTTCACAGCACAAGGCCCGGCTTAGCGCGTTTCGATTACTGCTGGACCAGTCATTCGACGGCGCAATGGGGCCGCTTATGCACTTTTTGATGCAGGAACAAAAGCTAAACGCCAGGCAGAAAAAAGAACTTATCGAAATCCTTGGAAATGAAAGCGAGAAAACAGGAGAAATAAAATGATAGAACAAATCAATCACATCGCAGAATTGTGGTGGAGCGGGGCGACAGCCATGTTCTGGCAGGTCGGTGTCCTGATAATACTGATTGGCTGCATCGATTTAATCATTCGAAAATGGGCCTGGCCGCAGCTAAGGTACGCTCTGTGGCTGATGGTATTAGTCAAGCTTGTCCTGCCGCCCACGATTTCTCTGTCAACCAGCATCACATCCAGACTGCAACCTTTGGCCAGACAGATAGTCGCCAAAGAAAGTCACCGGGAGAATCTGAACGCAACCACGGCAATGATACTCGCAAATTTTGAAACCGCTGTAGTCGAATCTCCAGTTGAAGCTGTATTTTCCCGCGATACCGTCACTGAGCAGCAGCCGGCACTTGTTTTTACCGGTTCCGAAAATATTACCGGCGAATCTCTGAATGCAGCTTATGTTAAACCGACCTGGCAGGCATACGTGATGGCTGTATGGCTGGCGGGAATGTTCGTACTGGGTGGCTGGCTCGTTATTAAATTGCTGCATCTACGTAAAGAAGACCACCGGATTGCAAGAACAGCACAACTTCCGGAGTCCTTCTATAACTCAATTGCTCGATGCGCCAAAAGTCTGGGACTTCGCCGGATTCCGAAGGTGGTACTGACTCGAAGAGTGGCATGTCCGGCCGTCTTCGGCATGATCCGGCCGGTGCTGCTTATGCCCGTCGGGTACCTGAGGAATATGACTCGCAGGGACACTGAGCATATGCTTCTCCACGAGCTGGCCCATATCAAAAGAGGCGACCTGTGGGTGCATGGTTTCTATATGCTTCTGCAGGTCGTTTACTGGTATAACCCGCTGCTGTGGCTCGTCCGCAGCCAGATGCACCACCTGCGCGAGTTGTGCTGTGATGCTACTGTCGCGAGACTCCTGAAGGATAGAATCAGCGAATACCGCCAAACACTGATCGATGTGGCACGCAGGTTCCTCACAAAACCTACAGAGCCGGGCCTCGGCCTGCTCGGACTCTTCGAAGATTCCAACCGTTTGCTCGTTAGACTAAACTGGCTTAAAAAAGAAACCTGGAGGTACCAAAAAATGAAGAAACTAACAATCATCACCACAATTGTCCTCATGCTCGCCTTTGTTCTTCCCATGGCTCAGGCCCAGGACAAACCAGCAACCGAGCCAAGTAGCTCCGACTCTGTAAAAGCCGAAGAACAGCCATCGCAGAGCACAATGACCACTGAAATCGAACAAGTACAACAGCAGGACCAGGAAGATTTGTCACAAAACCTGCGTGAGCTTGAAGTTCAACTCCAGCAACTCCAAATCCAAAAACAGAAGCTCGAAAAAGAACTTCAAGCAATGGCCCAAGCCAGGCAGGCCGAAGCCCAGGCCGCGCAGGCCACAATTAAGGCCAAAGAAGCCAAATTAAAAGCTAAAGACGTTAAAAACAAGGCGGAAAAGGCTTCCAAGGAAGCCGAAAAAGCCAAAGATAAGGCGGCAAAGGCAAAGGCTTCGGCCGATGCCCACAAAGCCGAAGTCGATGCGAAACACCTGGAGCAATGGGCTAAGGAAATGGAAGCCTGGGCCAAGCGATATGAAGCACAAGTCAACAGCCCTGAAGCCCAGGAAAAAATCAATAGTCTCGCCAACAATTGGGCACATCAATGGGTCAATAGCGACGAATTCAAACAATGGCAGAAAGAAATGGAACTGTGGGCCGAAGAATATGCAAATGCACACCAGAAGGCAAAATCAAGCGATAATGTTTCTCCATCGGATCCCGAATCCCACCCGATGCCTGCGATGCCGCCGATGCCCGCTATGCCACCAATGCCGGCAGAAATGGTAACGCCAAACGTACCAGCACCCGTTCTACCAGTACCCCCTGTGTCCGTTGCACCAGTTTCACCAAAGCCTCAGATGGTAGTCGTTCCAAAGGTCAAACCTCGCCCCATCAGGAAAACAATCGTCGCTTCCCCTGCCGAAATCGCCGGGCCGGCCCTAGTCCTGCCAAACGTGCCGGACTCTAAAAGTAATTCGGCTCAAAATATCGAGGTCAAGAAAGACAAGGACGGTAAGTATCTCGCTACTACAGAGATGCACTTCGTCTCAAAGGTTAAGCCCGGCAGCCCCTTCGTCGTCAGAAACAGCCTCGGCAAAATTATCCTGCAGCCCAGCAAAGACGGTACCTGTGACGTCAGGGCCGTCATCCGGGGAAAGGCCGAAACTGACGCCGAAGCCCGCGAGATGGTCGAACAGGTTTCAATGAATCTTCACTCATCGGATGAAAGATACTATCTCAAGCCGGTCAAGCAGGACGGCGATCAGTGGAACAATCTAAGCGTGGATCTTCACATAGCAGTGCCAGCCGGCATCCGGCCGGACGTAAAGACCGATCTGGGAAGCATTGAGATATATAATCTCCAGGGGAACGTCAAGGCCGTTACGGATTTGGGCTCTATCAAAGCTGTAAACACCACAGGAGAAATCGAGCTGTTCACTAAAATGGGTAAAATCGAATTTATTGCTCCGAAGAGCCTGTCCGCAAAGCTCAAAGCTCAAACCAAGATGGGAGAAATCGAGAGCGATCTGCCGCTGGAGATCGACAGATCCGACATGTTCAAAAGAACCGCAGAAGGCACCATCGGCACCGGCCAGGCAAGCATAAAAATGGCTACAGACATGGGAAAAATAAGCCTGAAATGGCAGCCCTCATCACAGGATGAGTTAAAATTGTAAACGATCGAACATACTCCTTCAAATCGATCAGCACATGTGGAAAGCCGGGTTTGTTCGATCCGGCTTTCTGTATGCGCTATCGGGAACGAATCCTGCGACTTTCTTCAAAGTCCGGCAAGGCCGTCAAAGAGCTGTGCGAAAAAAGAGTGCTTTAGCCCCCACCCCTGCGGTGGGGATTTCCTCGCACCTGTAATGGGAATTCCCCGCCGACAGGCGGCGGGGCTAACCTGGCAGGTAAATATGCTTTTTTTTATTTTCCTGTCGCAAAACCAACCAAACGTGCACTATATAGCGAGAACAGT
>CAZTDF010000141.1:0-12402 GCA_964612465.1 uncultured Pirellulales bacterium | reverse complement strand
AATCGACGATCTATCAAAGGACATCCCATGATTACACTCCGCAATATCCAGAACAAACCGGCATTCGTTATCATGGTCGGATTGGTGTTCCTGACCATGTCTGCTGTAGCCGGATGCGCTGGTCACGGACTGGAACCACGAACCGCATACAATGAAAAAACTCCCAATGCCGACGGCTTTATACAGCATTGGCTCATTCTTGAACCGATCAGCGCCAACGGACTCACCGACAGCGCCGTTCGGACGGCCGTCAAACGTGAGTATTTTCCCGACCAGTTCACAGTGATTCCGCACGATGGTGATAAAGTAACTGTCAACGACGAGGAACTCACATGGCATGCCGTCGAAACGAACGAATACAACGTCAATCTCTATTACTTCGCCTACGGCTACGGCAAGCGGACATCCAACGTACTGTTTTGGGCCGTCACTATCGTAAACTGCCCGAAGGAGATGCCTGGTGTTCGTTTGGCCATCGGCTCCAACGCGGCCTCCGTCTGGTGGGTCAACGGTAAGGAAGTCATCGGCATCTACGGCGACCGCCAAACTATCATCGACGACGGCGTCTCGAAGCGCCTGACGCTCAAGAAGGGGCCAAACGTTGTTCGCTGTGCCATCGTCAACGGCGGTGGAGCCACTGATTTCTGTGCACGGTTTCTCGACGCGGATGACAAACCTCTTAAGGGTTTTACAGTGAGAGTTGGTGACACCAGAAAGTGAGACAACGAATGAATCGTATTATTCGATAATATGAACTCTTTTTAAGAAAGGCCAACTGATGAAAAAATTTATTTTTATCCATCTTATCGTCTCGATGCTACTAACTGGTAGCATTCTTTTTGCTTCTGCGGCTGAGCAGGCCCCCCAAACCCAGTCTGCTGCAACCGCAACGTTACCTGCGGGTGCTCCCAAGTTGCCCTTTGATACACCGCTCAAGTGGAAGTCCACCGGTGTGCTTGTCAGTCCTGTCTCCGATGAAACACACACTATCGTATCCGTCAAAGACCCGACTATCGTCCGTTACAAAGACCTGTGGCACATCTACGCGACTGCCTACTCGACGTCCGCCAGAACATGGTCCATGGTTTACCTTAACTTCAAGGACTTCTCCGAGGCTTCCAAGGCCAAGTTGACTTACATTGATGTCAATCCGAATTTAAGAGGATATCATTGTGCGCCGCATCTGTTCTATTTCTCACCACACAAAAAGTGGTACTTAATCTTCCAGTCGCAACAACCCCAGTATTGCACCACCGATGACATTTCCAAGCCTGAAACCTGGACAGCGCCGAAAAACTTCTTTGACAGAATGCCTTCGAGCGCTCCGAGGCTTCCGATCGACTATCATATTATCTGCGACAATACACACGCGTATCTGTTCTTCACCGGTGACAACGGTTGCTTCTATCGTAGTCGGACCAGGATTGAGGACTTCCCCAATGGCATGGGTGATGTCGAGGTTGCCATCCAGGGCAATCGAAACAACCTTTTCGAGGGGAGCATGACCTATAAGATCAAGGGGACCGATACCTATTTGACCATCATCGAGGCCCTGAGCCCGGCAAGATACTACCGCGCCTGGATATCCAATGATCTCAATGGAGAATGGACACCCGTGCCGGGGGCCGACTCATGGGCAACGCCCTTCGCAGGGATTAACAACGTTACCTTCGAAGAGGGTGTGGAGCCCTGGACAAGGGATATCAGCCATGGAGAGTTGCTTCGAGACGGATATGACGAAACACCGACCATTGATCCTAATAACCTGCGGTTCCTTTACCAGGGGCGTGATCCCAAAAGTGGCGGCAATTACAGCCTTTTACCATATCGACTCGCTCTGTTGACATTGGATCGTTCCAGTAAGGAGGACTAATCATATGATTTCAATGAAAGCCTATACCTCAATAATGAATATAGCTGTTTCTCTGACTTTTACGATGGCCGTTCCAATTTTCGCTGCTGGTTCCAAGGTTGCAGTGACATCGGAGCAGCCGGTAAAATTTTTCCCTTTAAGAGACATAAGGTTGCTTGAGGGTCTTTTTTCCGAGGCGGTTAAGATCAATCGTCAATATCTCCTGGCCCACGATCCCGACCGGTTACTTGCGCCGTTCCGACGTGAAGCGGGTTTGCAGCCCAAGGCACGGCCATACGGTAACTGGGAGAGCGGCGGACTCGACGGACATTCAGCCGGACACTACCTCTCGGCTCTTTCTCTGATGATGGCATCTGGTGCCGATACGGACGGTGAGTTCCATCGTCGCCTCGATTATATGATAGACGAACTCGCGGATGTCCAAAAGGCCAACGGCAACGGTTATCTGGGAGGTATCCCTGGGAGTAGAGACTATTGGAGTCGCATTGCCAAGGGTCAAGTTGAACTCATACGGCGCAAATGGGCTCCCTGGTATAACCTCCACAAGATGTTCGCGGGGCTTCGGGACGCTTACCTTCACGGGGACAACGAAAAAGCTCGCGATCTGCTTGTGCGCTATGGAGACTGGTGCGAAAAGGTCACGTCCGGCCTGACCGACGAACAAATGCAGCAGATGCTCGGTACGGAGTACGGCGGCATGAATGAGGTGCTGGCCGATATCTATGTGATTACCGGAAACGAGAAATACATTGAGTTGGCCAAACGCTTCAACCACCGGGCCGTTTTCGAGCCCCTGGAGAATCACCAGGACAGGCTTACCGGTCTGCACGCCAATACCCAGATTCCAAAGATCACCGGCATGGAGCGTATTGCGGCATTGGTTCACGATGAGCAGTTGCACTCTGGCGCCGAGTTCTTCTGGGAAACCGTTACTCAGAACCGAAGTGTGGTATTTGGCGGCAATAGCGTCAGTGAGCATTTCAATGATCCCAAGGACTTCGGCCGCATGATAAGGAACCGGGAGGGACCGGAGACCTGCAATACCTACAACATGCTCAGGCTCACCAAAGAGCTTTTCAAGGCGGAACCGAAGGCCGCTTATGCCGACTTTTACGAGCGTGCGCTCTACAATCATATCCTAGCCTCTATCAATCCGAAGCGGCCCGGATATGTCTATTTCACACCGATCTGCCCGTTGCACTACCGGGTGTATTCACAGCCTGAGCAGGCATTCTGGTGCTGTGTTGGCACCGGTATGGAGAATCCCGGAAGATACGGCGAGTTCATCTATGCCCAAGCGAAGGACAGTGTGTATGTGAATCTATTCATCCCATCAGAACTCTGGGTGCATGATACCGGAATGGTTCTTAGGCAGGAGACGACATTCCCCAACGAAGAGCATACTCAGCTTAATCTTCAACTCAAGGAACCAGTAACCTTCACACTAAATATCCGCCATCCTATCTGGGTCAGCAAGGGCGATTTTTCAGTTAAGGTCAATGGACGGTCTGTTGCAGTCGAGTCGACTCCGTCTTCCTACGCCGCGATTCAACGCGAATGGAAGAATGGCGATCGGATCGAAGTTAGTCTGCCGATGCGCACCACGATCGAGCGACTCCCCGATGGATCCGATTGGGTGGCCATTCTGCATGGACCTATAGTACTGGCGTGTCCCGATGGCACGAATAATATGGAAGGCCTGTTTGCAGACAGTGGCCGCATGGCTCATGTTGCGCGCGGCCCGATGGTTCCACTGGATCGTGTACCCGCACTGCTCTCAACAGAAGAGGAGTTGCCCGGGCATATCGTGCCCGATCCGGCTGCAGACCCCTTGAACTTCCGGATCAAAGATGTAATCGAACCGACTGAACCCGAGGGTTTGCCACTCGTGCCGTTCTTTAGTCTGCATGAACGGCGCTACCAAATGTACTGGGAACTAACCTCACGCGAGAAGATCACTGCGAAAAAGGAAAGACTCGCCGCTGAGGAACGTGCCCGCGCCGCTCGCGAGGCCGCCACAATCGATCAGGTTTCGGTCGGTGAGCAGCAGCCGGAGGTGGAGCACGAATTCAAAGGCGAGAGAACCCAGACGGGTATTAACGAAGGACGCCGCTGGCGTCATGGTTCCTGGTTCCAATACAACCTCGATACGCACGGAGAAAGTGCGGTTGACCTTGAGGTAACCTATTGGGGTGGTGACAGAGGTCGCAATTTCGATATTCTGGCCAATGGTATGCAGATTGCATCCGAGGAGCTGAATGGGAACAAGCCCGGTGAATTTTTTGCTAAGCGCTATTCAATTCCGGAGTCCGTGCTCCAGGCAGCTCCAGACGGACGTGTGACTATTAAATTCGTAGCTACGCGGTGGCTGGCCGGCGGGGTTTATGATGTGCGCCTGTTGCGACCTGAAACGGACAACAAACAGGCCATCAGGGCGGAGTTATAGAAAACATTAGGTAAACATTATGAAACGAAGATTGATGCTTATTGCAGCCGTTACAGTCACTATGCTGTCTTTCACGAACGCTGAGCCTTCCCACTGGATGTTTGCCCCAACACCACCGATGGGCTGGAACAGTTGGGATTGTTTCGGTACTACCCTAACAGAGGAACAGGCGAATGCACAAGCCGATGCCATGGCGACATATTGGACGAACTTCACCAAGTGCGGCCATCCCAACGGCGAGGGGATTCCCAAATGGCCGGCCTTCAGCGGCGCTAATCCCGTCGTGATGTATTTTGCCCAGACGACGCACACGGGATCGGTGCCCAGCGCCGAATCGCTCCAGGTTTTAAATGCCTATTTCGCTTGGCGGCGTACCCCGAGGAGAAGCGTGGGCGAAATAAATCTTCTCATTCAGATAAATTAACTATTGGGAATTATTTTTATGAAAAAGAAAGCGACATTATTCTTCTTGGCAGCTTTAATCGCGTTAACGTCAAACGCAGTTGCCGATCCGGACCCTGATTTCTACGTGTTTCTTTGCTTTGGACAGTCAAACATGGACGGAGCGGGAAGAATTGAGCAGCAAGACAAAACCGTGGATGAACGATTTCAGGTTCTGGCAGCGATTGATATGCCGAACCTGAACCGAAAGAAGGGGAATTGGTACCCGGCGGTGCCTCCGCTATGTAGAGGCAGAGGGGGGCTCAGCCCTGCCGATTATTTCGGCCGAACCCTGGTTGCCAACCTTCCGGAAAAGATCAGAGTAGGCGTCATTAATGTATCGATTCCCGGCTGCAAGATCGAATTATTCGAAAAAGACACGTTTCAATCGTATGTTTCGGCGGCACCGCCATGGATGACCGGCTTTATAGACGGATACGGCGGCAATCCCTATCAATATCTTGTAGATATGGCAAAACTGGCTCAGAAGGATGGTGTTATCAAGGGAATTCTGCTGCACCAGGGAGAGTCCAATCCCAACGACATGGAATGGCCGAAAAAAGTTAAGGGCATTTACGACAATTTGATAAAGGACTTGAATCTCAATCCCGATGATGTGCCGCTGCTTGCGGGTGAAACAGTGAATGCCGATCAGCAAGGCGTTTGTGCGGGTATGAACAAGATTATCGCGAAACTGCCGGAGACCATGGCAAATGCCCATGTCATTTCATCGGCGGATTGTACGCATAAAGGTGACCATTTGCATTTCAACTCGGCCGGCTATCGAGAATTTGGCAAGCGGTACGCGGAGGCCATGCTTTCTTTGCTCGCAACCAAGACAATCGAATCTGTAGCCCTAACTGTTCATACACATCAAACCACCAAGACGATCAGTACCGGTATCTATGGTCAATTCCTCGAACATATTTTCCATTCCGTGCACGGTGGGCTCTGGGGCGACCAGATTCTCAACGGTACCCTAGAATTACGTCCACCTCCGCGGAGACGCGGTATGCGGGGTCGTAGCCCCATGCAAACGACAATACCGCAGAACTGGGAGTTCATCTGTGATGCCAACGAAGTCTCCGTGGACCGGGATAATCCCTTCAACGCAGACATCTCGGTACGCATTGAGGCAAAGGTTGACAGTGATTCGGCCACCAGCCCGAGTATCCGCCAGCAGGATATCACGCTTAAACAAGGCGAAAAGTACATTCTCTCGCTCTACGCACGCGGCAGCAGCAGTATCATCGCAACCTTTAACGACGGAGATGCTCTGGTATATACTAAAACATTCACAGATCTCACATCCCAATGGCAGAAGTTCACCGTTGAGTTCACAGCACCTCGCACAGCGGATGCCGCCTCTTTGACGATTAGCTCGTCGCCCTCGGGACCGGTCAATATCGACCAAGTTTCACTCTTCTCCGCCTCGGCCATAGCCATAGGCGGGTATCGCCCCGACCTGTTTAAAGCTGTCGCCGATCTTAAGCCCGCCTCCATACGGTGGCCCGGTGGCGGATTCGCTAACCGATATATCTGGCAGCATGGTGTCGGCCCTCGTGAAAAACGCCTGCCCCACCCCATCGAACAGTGGGGTGATCGCGACACCTATCAGTTCGGCACAGATGAGTTTATACAGTTCTGCGAGAAGGTCAATGCCGAGCCTATCCTCGTACTGAACACCTCACGCGGCGTCGATGATGCCCTTAACTGGCTGGAATACTGCATGGGCGACGAGACTACCGAGTATGGCAAGATGCGCGCGGCCAACGGACACCCTGTGCCGTATATGCTCAAGACCCTCGAGATCGACAATGAACCCTGGCTTATGATGGATTATTCCAAGTACCTGGATACCGTCAACCGGTTCTGCCCCGAGATCCGAGTTAAATACCCAAACCTCAAACTCTCTGTTGCCGGCAGTTATGGCTACGACACTGGCCCTGGTGAGGGCAACCAGGAGGCCAACCGCAACTGGGACCCGCGTATCGTCGAAGAGGCGGGCAAGCTCTTCGACATTCTATCTCCGCATTATTATAACGGAATTTACTTCACTGCCGATTTCGTTGAGGATCCCTACAAGTACGAGCAGTTTCTGAAAAGCCGCGGCGAGATCATCCAGAAATCTGAGAATCCTGACATCAAGATTTACGTTTCCGAATGGAATCTTACAAACAACCGCTGGGGCAATGACTGGCGCGTTGGCCTCTATGCCGGCGGGATTCTCAATGCCTTTGAGCGTCAGGGCGATATAGTCACCATGTCCTGTCCGGCTCTGTTCATGCGAAAGCAAGGGGTTACGACCTCATGGGATAACGCCCTGATAAACTTTGACCAGAAGACCTGGTTCCCGGCAGGTAATTACGTCATAATGAAGCTCTGGCGTGATTGCTTCGCTCCCAATCTCCTTGAAGTGGACGGGCCGGATCGTCCACTCAATTTTGTGGCCACGCGTTCGGCGGACAAGCAGACCGTATTCCTTAAAGCAGTCAATCCCACCAAGTCTGCGGTTCAAGCTTCTGTCCGCTTAGACGGTGATCTGACGCCCAAGACCGCAATCCTGCAACTGGTCGCGCCGGGCGGCGAAACCGTGAAAAACTCCATTGAGGAACCCGATAACATCAAGGTCGTGGCCGACACCGCCACGGTGGAAAACCGAACCGTGAAATTCACAATGCCGCCACTGTCAGCTGGTGTTGTATGTGTTGCTCCCTGATGTCTCGCTTTATTGATGACGTCCAGGTAAGTTGATAATGATATGCAGAATTGCATTATGAAGATTGTTATAAATCGAATTTTAAACGCCGCGTGTGTGCAGGGCTTGCGTTTTGGCTTGTGTTTCCAAACGGCCAGAGCCGATGGTAATACCAGTGAAGTTTATCGACGCCTTATAGATGATCAGGTGTTGGGGGGCATTCTCGCACCACGGTCGATCCGGGTGTTACAGACCTCGATCCTTTAGGAATCGAAGAATAGAGAAACCCAAATTGTTTTGGACCGTAAAGGAAACTTGGTATATAAGAGAATAGATTACTGGCCGCTTTAAACCCGCACATTGGTGGCTGGTTTTGACGCGTCCATTGACAAACTGAAGTAAGTTATATCTGTATGGCCTGCTGTGTTGCAGACAATAAAACATCTGGAACTCTTTAACGGAAGGAAGCAAATGATTAGTAGAAATCTTTTACTGGGCTTGATTATATATGCGACATTAGAAGTAGCCGTGTATGGTCAGCCCCAAGGCGACACAGGGGCGACTGAGACGGAATCAGCGGCCATAGTGGCGCTTAAAGATGCATATGCCGGGAAATTCCTCATTGGAGCGGCAGGAGATCTGAGGAGGTATTCGGAGGCCGAACTGGCAAATATCAAAACACACTATAATATCCTTACTCCGGAAAACAGTATGAAGCCACAGCCAATCCATCCCGCGGAGGACAAGTACAACTGGGCAACCGCCGATGCGCTGGTCCAGTGGTGCGAGGAGAATGGCGTCAAGGTTTGGGGCCATACCCTGCTCTGGCACGCCCAGACGGGGCGCTGGTTTTTCCAGGGCCCGGATGGTCAACCCGCATCACGTGAATTGGCTTTGGAACGGCTGAAAAAACATATCTTTACAGTGGCCGGACGCTACAAAGGACGCGTCATGGGGTGGGACGTGGTCAATGAAGCTATCGAAGATCGTGGTGCCGGTGAGACAGAGAATCTGCGTACACGCAGTTGGTATAAAGCGATCGGACCGGACGTCCTGACCATGGCGTTCAAGTGGGCGCATGAGGCCGATCCAAATGCCCAATTGTATTACAATGACTATAATATTGAGCAGGGCGCCGTAGAGAACAAAGGCAAGCATGCCAGCTCGATGATACTTCTCAAGCGCCTCATCAAGGAGGGCGTACCGATCCATGGCGTGGGCATCCAGGGGCACTGGCACCTGGATACCAACCTCGCCGATGTCGAAAAGGCGATCACCAACTATGCGTCTCTGGGATTGAAGGTCAGCATTACCGAATTGGATGTGACTGCCACGGGACGCAACAGTGGTGCCTTTAGAGTCCGTGGCGGCGACAGGAATATCCCGGTCGAGAACTACCAGAAGCAAACCGAGGTATACGGGAAATTGTTTGAAATATTCAGTCGCCACTCAGATGTCATTGATCGTGTTACCTTCTGGGGACTCAGCGATAGACGGTCGTGGCGCCGGGGTCAAGACGCACTCTTGTTTGATGGTCAGTTGAAGCCCAAGCCGGCGTTTCAGGCCGTTATCGACGTGGCCTCAAAGTAGAATGTGCCTTTATCGTGAGGTTACTTATCTATGAAGTCGTCCACTTTACAACCATTCGCTAACAATGACCGCCTCAGGATGCGCGAATACATCGGTTACGCTCTTGGTGACACGGCCTCGAATTTCTTTTTCCAGACCTTCAATATTTTCCTCACCTACTACTACGTGGATGTCTGGGGTATCTCGGCTACAGCGCTGTTGTGGATGTTTCCACTCGTTCGCCTCTTCGATGCCTGCAACGATCCGGCCATGGGCTTGATTGCCGATCGCACACAGACCCGCTGGGGAAAGTTTCGTCCTTATCTCCTCTGGGGGGCGATTCCTTACGGCATCTGTGGCTATCTGATGTTTGCCGGCCCCAATTACGGTCCGACCGGCAAGCTCGTGTACGCCTATATCACCTATGCCTTGATGTTGATAAGCTACACGGTTATCAATGTACCCTACTCGTCGCTGCTGGGTGTGATCAGTCCGTCATCACGTACACGCACGGTGGCATCGAGCTTTCGCTTCGTCGGTGCGTTTGCAGGCGGATTCCTGATATCCCTCTTTGTACGCCCGCTTGTGAGGTCTCTCGGTGCCGACAATGAGATGCAGGGCTTCCAGTGGACAATGGCGATCTTCGCCGTCGCGTCAGTGACCATGTTCTGGATCACGTTTGCGACTACTAAAGAACGCGTGAAGCCGCCAGCCGAACAAAAGACTAACGTCATCGAGGAACTCCGCGAACTGATTCACAACTGGCCCTGGATCATGCTGCTAATTGCATCTATTTTTTCCACGACGTTCATTGCGTTGCGATCGGGCAGCACAGTTTTTTATTTCAAGTACGTCGTAGGCGACGACAGCACTCCAATTTTCCTTGGACTCGACCGCACTACAATCTTCCTTTCCACGGGCATGCTGGCGCAGATTGCTGGTACAGTGTTGTTGAGCTTCATCGCTCGGCGTTTAGATAAGAAATACACTGCGGCCAGCCTGTGCGCGGTCACAGGCATGTGCTTTCTGATGTTCTACTTCCTGCCGATTGAACAGTTCGGCCTGCTCGTCGCGTTAAATGCACTCGGTTACCTGTGCATGGGACCTACCTCGGCGCTCACCTGGGCACTCTACGGCGACGTTGCCGATTATGGCGAATGGAAATTCGGACGCCGATCCACAGGGCTGGTTTTTTCGGCCTCGCTATTCTCGATCAAAACCGGAATCATGGTCGGTGGTTTCCTGCTGCCATTGTTCCTGGCTAGATTCGGTTATGTGAAAGACACCGAGCAAACTCCCAGGGCGTTGCTCGGTATCACGCTTGCCTTTTCAATTGTGCCTGGAATCATTGCCTTACTCAAAGCTGGTGCGCTTTTGATTTATCCGCTCAACCAAAAGCGCGTGGACGAAATCGAAGAGGACCTGGATGCCCGCCGAGCTGCTTCTACTGAAATGGAGACAATATGACCATTCGCAATCCAATCCTGCCCGGTTTCAATCCTGATCCTTCTATCGTTCGCGTTGGCGACGATTACTATATTGCCACCTCAACCTTCGAGTGGTATCCCGGCGTGCAGATTCATCATTCGCGTGATCTCGTCCACTGGCGTTTGCTTACGCGCCCGCTGAATCGCGCCACCCAGCTCAACATGCTGGGCAATCCCGATTCCTGCGGTATCTGGGCGCCGTGCTTGAGTTATGCGGACGACTTGTTCTGGCTGATTTACACCGACGTAAAACGTTATGGCCGCACAACTGTCGGCGGTGCAAGTGGTGCTTCGCTTCGCGATTTTCACAATTATCTCGTAACCAGCCCACGCATTGATGGTGACTGGTCAGATCCAATCTATCTCAACAGCAGCGGTTTCGATCCTTCACTGTTCCATGATGATAATGGCCGAAAATACCTCTTGAACATGCTTTGGGACCATCGGCCCGGAAACAATCGTTTCGCGGGTATCGTCTTGCAGGAGTATTCAGCAAAAGAGCGTAATCTGATTGGAGAACGGCAAAATGTTTTTAAAGGCACGTCACTCGGATTCACTGAGGCGCCGCATCTCTATAAGCGAAATGGCTGGTACTATTTGCTCACCGCCGAAGGCGGCACAGGCTGGAGACACGCGGTTACGATGGCACGCTCGCGAAAAATCACCGGGCCATACGAACTCCATCCTGACACATACATTCTCAGCGCACGCCATCGCCCGGACATTGAATTACAGCGTGCAGGTCATGCAGATTTCGTCGAAACGCAAAGCTGTGAAACTTATATGGTCTATCTCTGCGGCAGGCCGTTGCATAATCGCGGCCGCTGTACGCTCGGCCGTGAAACAGCGATTCAGAAAATGATTTGGGGAAAGGATGGCTGGCTGCGCACGTTGGATGGACAGGGAATTTCAACAATCGAAACGCCAGCGCCGTCATTGCCTGTTCATAAGTTTCCCATGACACCCGCGCGTGAAGACTTCAATGAACCGGTGCTTCCCATCCATTTCCAATGGCTACGAACGCCCTGTCCCGAAGAAATTTTCAGCCTAACCGCCCGTCCGGGCTTTTTGCGTCTTTTCGGACGTGAAACGATAGGTAGTTTGTTCAAGCAATCACTCGTGGCTCGGCGTCAGCAGGCGCATTGCTCGAGCGCGGCGACAGTTGTTGAGTTCGAGCCGGAACATTTTCAGCAGAACGCGGGACTCGTCTGTTATTACAACAGTGCGAAATTTCATTACTTTTTTATCTCGTGTGACGAAACATTCGGCAAACATTTGCGTGTGATGTCTTGCCTGCCCGATTCGACGCAGACCGATGCCTTAACGCCTCCGATCGCGATTCCGGCGGGCAAGCCAGTGCACCTGCGTGCCGAGATCGATTATGAGCGACTCCACTTCGCCTATCGCCTTGAAGGTGTCGACAAAGAATGGCACTGGCTCCCACAGCAGTTCGACGCGAGTATCCTCTCCGATGAGGCCACAGCCCCCGGCCAGGCGAATTTCACCGGTGCATTTATCGGTATGGCCTGTCAGGACATGGCCGGTACATCAAACCACGCGGACTTTGACTTCTTCGAGTACCGGGAGAGACCATATCGCGTGAATCCTTTCGGTGCTTGATATGAGTAGCACTTACTGCTCGTGATGTCATTTGATCTTAATGGTCAAATAGGCGAAGCCTGTTATTTGCTCCATACCTTATACCTTCACGTTCGATATGGCTGACAATTCGTCGTTCCTTTGGCTTCACATAGTTTGTTACCTCCCTATGAACAAAGTTCTGTTCTGGTCTGCTAGTTAAGCTTTGATCAGGCTGGCTTAGCCTGCTTGCCCACATCAGCCTTGTGGTGCAGTCGAGTAGATGTACTATAGCTCATATACTTAGGCA
>CAZTDF010000140.1:0-12516 GCA_964612465.1 uncultured Pirellulales bacterium | reverse complement strand
TCACACGTTACGCCATACGCACAACGCTATACGCTGCACGATATGTATCATTTAAGGATCTTTTTTCTTTATTAAAGAGTTTATTGGACCCTGTGCGGCGAAGATTTGTCCCCTTATATGACGGAACGCGGTTTTTTGCTTTGACAATAACTATAA
This sequence comes from uncultured Pirellulales bacterium, assembly GCA_964612465.1. Taxonomy (GTDB): domain Bacteria; phylum Planctomycetota; class Phycisphaerae; order Sedimentisphaerales; family Anaerobacaceae; genus JAFGPJ01. The sequence goes on along the minus strand of CAZTDF010000140.1, from coordinate 12,360 downwards.
CAGCCTGTATAATGGATATAATAAGGGGTGTGTTTTGTGCCGCCCAGATAAAAAAGACATTCGCTGGCCGATAACAAGGAGAACCGATGAAGAGCGTTTCTGTTTCTGTATGTAAGGTGATTTTACCTGTTATATTGTTGGTTTTAGTTTTCATGCCCTTCGGCTGCAGCATCAGCCGGCCCGGCGAGACCGCCGCTGAAGGCCATAGAAGGCATCAGCGCGTTGTCAGAATTAATCAGCAGGAATTGATGGCGGATATAGATACGGTGTTAATGCTTGACAAGCCCAGCAGACTCACCGATAAAAGGATACCGTAATTCGTATTGCGTATATCGTATTGTGTATATTTAGCCGTTTTTTATGCAATACTTATAATCCATAACGCATGGCGGTGACAAAAGGATTTGATTTGTGGAAACACTCATCGATCAAATACAATTGTATTTCACCCGGGTAGCAGACTACCCTCTGTGGATTATTTCCATCGAATTGATTCTCATCGGGCTGGTGGTTTACTGGATAGTGGATTTTCTCGAAGGCACTCGCGGCGAAAGGCTTTTCCGCGCCGTCATATTCATTCTCATCGTAGGCTTCCTTGTCCTGAAGCTGCTCGTTGGGCAGTTCCCGTTCGAGCGACTGCAGTATCTTTACAATGGTTTTTTGATCGGAGTTTTGATTATCGCAGTCGCGGCATTTCAGCCGGAAGTACGAAGAGCTTTGATGCGAATAGGCCAGAGTCATATTTGGTCGAGCGCATCTCAGCAGCTATCGCGGACAGTCGAAGAGCTGGTTGCCGCTGCAACGGTACTATCCGAAGCTCGAATCGGGGCCATTATTGTTATTGAAAAGCGTGTGGCGCTGGGCGAATTTTTGGAAACCGGCGTTCGAATCGACGCCAAGGTGACTTCCGAGCTGCTCAAGACTATTTTCCAGCCCGGCACAGCTCTACATGATATGGCCGTTGTAATACGAGGCGATAGAATAATAGCTGCCAGGGTGCAGTTGCCGCTTGCTGAGCCCGGCGGCATCGGGAGTGCTTCTCTTGGATCTCGACACCGTGCGGCTATAGGCATAACGACCGGATCAGATGCCATCTGTCTGGTGGTAAGCGAGGAAACCGGTATAATTTCCGTTGCTGAGAACGGAAAACTTACGAGAAATATGGATGAATCCAGGTTAAAAAAGCATCTTGCAAGTGTTCTCTCATGAGTCGAGCCGCTTTGGATGTGAAGTACGAATGATGATGTTAAGAAAGATCAAATACAGCAAGATAGCAATTGTTATTTTTTTGACAATCCTGATCTGGGTTTGGGCGGACCTGGCGCTGGACGAAACGTTCCCTGTTCCTGGTGCTACGATAATTGTAGCCGAATCCAACCCCAATCTCTGGGTAAGTTTTGGCGGCAAAGCTTCCACTTCTATCGACAATATTGTTCTGAAAGGTCCGGCATCCAAGATTGCAGAGATAAAGCGTGAACTCAGCGAAGGCACGCTGAATCTCAAATTCTCTTTGTATCCCGAGTTGGAGGAAATAACTGCCGCCGGCCCGTTTACTCTCAACGTTCTGGATTTTATCAAAGGCAGCGCCGAGCTGAGAGAGCTTAGTGGTCTAACAGCCGAAACCTGCGATCCGAATACACTTACTTTAGATGTTGTTAGACTCGTTGAAAGGCCACTGACCGTTCAATGTATTGATGAGAGTGGAAATTCTCAGAAGTATGAGAGGATTGAACCATCAACAGTAAATGCACTTGTGCCGAGTGATTGGGGTCTGGATAAACTCATTGCCCAGGTTAAGCTGACGCGAAGTGAAATCGAACAGGCAAGAAAAGCACCGATGGAAAAAATTCCGTACGTCGAGCTGGCGGCGGAGCAAATAAGAGAGTCGACCAAAGCCGTGACGATCAAGCTGGCACCGGAAGAAGATCCGCTCATTGATCAGAGAATAGAGGACGCGACAATCGGTATTGCCATGAGTCCGACCTTATCAGCGAAATATTATGTTGATATTACAAATCTGTCCAACGTGCTGAATTCTCTTGCTGTTAAAGCGACAACCGATGCAAAACGTGCGTATGAAGGGCAGCAATTGCCGCAGATGACGCTGTACATTTTTGAAAGTGATATTAAACAAGGTCAGAAAGATTATCGAAAGGCAGTTCACTACAATTTTCCTGAGAAATATGTTCGCACAGGCGAGATCGAGCTAAGCCAGGAACCGGCTATCGCCGAATTTAATCTCATACTCCGGCCTTCTGCTGAGAGTAAGTAGGACTCCGCAACCCGAAAGCCATCAAGGCCTCGATAGTTATCCACAATGCCAGAACGAATATCCCCGCTTCGACTACAGCCATAAGTCAATTCCGGGCTGCGATAAAAATCAGCTTATTTGCCGGGCTTAGTTTCCCTGCGACCCGCCGGGAATGTTTTTTCTTGCCCTTCCAACGGTCATCAAGGCCGTATAAGCGAGGAATACCGCAAGAATTATGAGCATCACGTCTATTATAGCGAGCATGATACTGGGCTTTTCGGCGGTCGTAAAGATGTATGTGTTGTATACGAGGGCGCCGATTGTGGTCACGAGCATGACCACAGCCGGAATGGCGGTAAATAGAAAGCTGCGACGATGCGTGAATAAATACACGCTTGCGACAATGAGAACAAGGCTGGCAATCAACTGGTTCGCGGCACCGAACACCGGCCAGATAGCTTGCCAGTTACCCAGCGCCAGGGCGCCTGCCAGAACACCGACAAGCAGGGTCGCGGCATATTTGTTTTTCATATAGGGTATTCTGAATGTTTCGCCGAGCAGCTCATTGCACAGGTAGCGGGTGATTCTTGTTGCCGAGTCAAGAGTTGTCATAATGAAAGTCTTTAGCATGGTAATTCCGATGAGCGTTCCAAGGCCGCCGAAAAAGAGCTTTGTCAGCTCTCCGTACCCTGTTCCGAAAGCCTTAATCCAGCCGCCTTTATTGAACAGCTCCTGGTATACGGGCCCTTCGATACCGGCCGGGGCGCTCTTCCAGTACAAGCCGGCCGAGACTGCCATAACCGCCAGAACTGCCAGCGCGCTTTCCATAATCATTGCTCCATAGCCTATCACACGAGCGTCACGCATTCGCGGAATCTGCTTTGAAGTTGTGCCGCTTGCAACGAGACTATGGAATCCCGAGATGGCGCCGCACGCGATACTGACGAACAGCATGGGCCACATCCATCCCATTTGGGAGGAAAATGCGACAATGCCCGGGGATTTCATCTCCGGACGTGTAAAAATAAGGCCCAGAAATCCGAAGAACATGCCCATGTACAATACCACGCCGGCGAGATGGTCTCTCGGTTGAAGCAGTAGCGTTACCGGTGTTACGGATGCAACCATGCCATAGAAAAGCAAAATTACAGTCCACCAGCGTGCCACAGTGTCCTCATTGGCGAAAGGAAGCCTGATCGGAAAATAATATCCTGCTACAATCAGACCGACCAGCAGCAGCAATCCCGCGATAGAACACAGCAGCACCGGATACTGCATACGATACATCAGAAATCCGATAACGAAGGCGACCACAACAAGTCCGAAAGTAGGAATGACAACTTCGGGCGTCGTTGACAAAGTCTTTCCGGCAACCGCCGCGAAAACCGCTACGATCAGGATCAGCGACAAGAAGGCGAAAACGCTGAAGATAATCTTGCTGGTCTTTCCCATCACGGATTCTGTAATCGTGGTAATGGACTTTCCGCTGTGTTTGAGTGACAGCACAAGCGCTGTAAAGTCATGTACCGCTCCGAAGAGAATTCCGCCGAGCACAATCCAGATCACGGCGGGCAGCCACCCCCAGTACAGACACGCAATGACGGGTCCTATCACCGGCGCAGCCCCCGCGATAGAGGCGAAATGGTGCCCGAAGAGAATAGTCCAGTGTTTAGCCGGCACGTAGTCAACGCCGTCGTTCATCGATACGGCGGGCGGAACCTCATTGTCGTCGAGACCAACCCACTCTTTGACTTTCCGGCTGTAGAAAATGTATCCCATGAGCAACAGAAAGACCGCGATTCCCGCAACAACCAGCGAATTCATTGGACAAGCTCCTTACAATTCGTATTTCGATCAATGCTTTTCTAATTTACTATCGACCGCCCTGTTACAGCATCAGAGCCCGATGCTTCGATTAGCCGTACCATTTCATCTTTGGCACGCTCAAGTTGAATATCCTTCCCGGCGGCAAAACGTATATCAAAGGGAACCTCGATATCAGGCTCAACTCCAACACCTTCCAAAAGCATTCCATCGATAAGCATGTTTGCAGCTCCGTAGTACAGAAATGTATCTGAGGATATCTCCTTTTTTCTTCCGCCTGTTACATATCCAGCGGTACGTTCTCCAACCAAAACACCTCTTCCAGTCTTCTTAAAAAGATATGCCAGTACTTCTTTACCGCTGCGAGAGCCGCTGTTAATAAGAACAACCACGGGTTTATCGCACCCGGCAATGGACTTAAATGTCTCCTTCCGTCCTTTCGATTCGACGGTCACTTCTCCCAGGCCATACTGTAAAAAAGGAGCGATAAATTCGTATCCCATATCGCCCCCATAACCATCTCGGATATCAATGATTATCCCCTCGGTTTCGTTTGCTCGATGAATACCGAATTCCAATGTATTCTTCATCTCTGTTCCACGCAGCCACCAGAGTCGAACATAAGCAAAACGGTGCCCTCTATATTCGATAGTCTTTAAGCTGGCATACGAATCATTACCCAGCCGGTCCTTCTCTTGCATATCGACAGGAGTAACCTTCAGGATTTTTCGAGAAGATTCTAACGGCCCCCGCTGGACAATCAGTTCTGTTTCCCTGCCCGTCTTATTGAAAAATGAACGAATCGGGTGAAAGGGCAGACCATCTGTTTCTACCAACCAGTCGCCCGAAATTATACCGGCTTTCTCTGCGGGCGATGAATGAATAACGGCGATGATATAATAACGTCCCTCTATCTTTTTAGTCACCACACCGATTCCGCTCCGATGAACATCAGGTTTCCCAAATACGACCTGTACGGTATAATATCCGGGATCCCACTTCGTGAAGTAACGGGTATGAGACGTTTTGAGCTCGGCTAACATTCGGTTGATAATCTCTGCGAACGATTCGTGGTCTTCAGCGGCAATTGCCTTTGGTCTGTAGCGTTTTCGAGCATCTACCCAGTCCAAGCCGTTGAAGTTCGGATCCCAGAATTCATTGTTGATAATCGACCATATTTTGTCGAAGCATTCAGCCGGGTTAAACTCGTTAGGTTCCGGCTCTTTCCTATCCGACCCTAATATGACCCGAGTCTCGGTTGAGGGCGTGACGTTTGTTCTTTCGGTTCCGCCGGCGCATTGTGAATCCCATAAAACCAATACCAGGACCACAATTCGAAATATCCTCGCCATTAATCTGTCTTTCTCAACCCTTATCCACTCGGCATTATTCGCTACTCTCTGTGTTTTCGGGCAAAGAGTTTTATCGGCACTTCGTCAATCGGCAGTATAGATCGTAACCGATTTACGATAAATCTGCGATAATTTTCTTCGAATAATTCGGGCTTGTTCACAAACATAAGAATCGTAATCGGATTGACGGCGACCTGCGTTGCATAATAAATCTTTGGCAGGCCCCTTTTCCCGCTCCTGGCAATGCCGACTTTCTCTTGCTTTATCAACTCGAAGGCCTTGTTCAGTTTGGTTGTCGGTATCCATGTTGTTGTCTGCTTGAAGATTTCCGCCGCCAGGTCCAAAACGCTCTGGATGTTCCTGCCTTCGGTTGCCGTGGTGAATGCCAATGGCGCGTATCTCAGGCCCGGCAGCAGCTTCGTTAAATAATCTTCGTAGTCCTCGGTCGCGGCCGAATCCTTTGCAAGGTCCCATTTGTTGACTACCATTATGCAGCTTTTGTATTCTTCGGCGATGAACTTGGCTAATTTCTTATCGACCTGCGAGACCGGCACCGCGGCATCTATCAAAAACAGCACGACATCGGCGCGCTGAATAGAACGCGTAGCACGAACGTAGCTGTAAAATTCGATGCTGTTGGCCATCTTATTTTTTTTTCTTACGCCGGCGGTGTCAATAACGATGATGGTTTTGCCGTCCTTTTCGAAGCGTACATCCACCGCGTCTCTTGTAGTGCCCGGCGTCTCGCTAACGATTACCCGCTCTGAGCCGACCATCGCGTTGACCAGCGTGCTCTTGCCGGCGTTTCGCTTGCCGACAATCGCAATTTTCATAGTCGGCTCGGCCGGCCTGTCAGAATCCAAATGTGCCAGTTTGTCGAAAATCGTATCCAGCAGAACAGATTTGTTGAGATTGTTCTGTGCCGAAATGCACAGAAATTCGCCGAAGCCGAGCCTTGAAAATTCGCTGGCGGCAGGAAACATTTTAGCAGTGTCGGCCTTGTTAGCTACGCCGATGACGTCGAGGTCGTTTTTACGCAGAAGCTGGGCGATTTTTTTATCCAGCGGCACAATTCCGTCGCGAATATCGACCATAAACAGCACAAGATTCGCCGATTCGATTGCCTGGTGGATTTGATGCTCGATATGCTCGCTCAGCCGGTCGCTGTCGACGATTCCGTATCCGCCGGTATCGTTGAGCTCGAAGTACTGGTCATCCCGGCCGATTATTGTGCTCACCCGGTCTCTCGTAACGCCGGCTGTCGGCTCGACTATACTTATCATATGCCCCGAAAGAGCATTCAAAAGACTGCTCTTGCCCACATTAGGCCGACCAATTATCGCAACTACGGGTAACGCCATTCTTATAATTTCCTATTGCTTATCTTCTTTTAAGCAATTACTATTACTTTTATACCTAATAGTCAATATGCAAGTTCTTAGTGCGAGGAGCTGTTTTTTCAAGGGGAGTAAGTTTTATGAAGAATAATCGACGGGATTTTTTGAAGATGGCCGCTGCGGGAGCGGCGGCCGCGGCGGTGCCGGGCTTTGCACAGGAACCGCAAAAGAAAGAGAAGGCCGGCAATCAGCCGGTGCAGAAAATGCTGCCTCGATGGCGGGGTTTTAATCTGCTGGACATGTTCACGATGCGAAGCAGGGGCGACTTCCGGGAAGATGATTTCCGCTGGATGCGCGACTGGGGCTTCGACTTCGTTCGGTTGCCGATGTGCTATCGGCTGTGGATAGCCGATGGGGACGACTACAAGCCCCACGAGCCGATGCTGGAGAAGCTCGACCGGGCCGTTGACCTTGCCGGCAAGTACGGCCTGCACGTGAGCCTGAATTTTCATCGCGGGCCCGGCTACTCGGTCAACCGGGAATTCACCGAGCCGCATAATCTCTGGAAGGACGCCGAGCCGCTAAAGGCCTTCTGCTTCCACTGGCAGATGATGGCTAAGCGGTACAAGGGCATCTCGAAAGACAAGCTCAGCTTCGACCTTATCAATGAGCCGCCTTCTATCGGCAATCTGATGAGCAGGGCGGACCACGAGCGGGTCGTCAGAACGACGGTAGCGGCGATTCGTGAAATTAATCCCGACCGCATTGTCGTTGCCGACGGCATGAGCTGGGGCAACGATCCGGCACCGGAACTGGCCGACCTGAAAATCGGCCAGAGCACCCGCGCGTATCAGCCGATGTTCATCAGTCACTACGGCGCTTCCTGGGTCGACAGCAAGAATTATCCCGAGCCGGCCTGGCCCGGGCACGGCTGGGACCGCAAACGCCTGGAGCAGCATTACCAGAAATGGGCCGACCTGGCGAAGATGGGCGTGGGCGTGCACTGCGGCGAGGGCGGCGCTTATAACAAGACGCCTCACAATGTTGTGCTGGCATGGCTGCGGGACGTTCTGGAGATTCTGACGGCTCACGGCATCGGCCTGTCCGTCTGGAATTTACGCGGCTCGTTCGGCATAGTCGACTCCGGCCGAGAAGACGTGAAATACGAAGACTTCCACGGCCACAAGCTCGACCGAAAATTGCTGGAATTGCTGCAGGAGTTCGAATAGACGGTTTTACGGGCAGCCGGCACGGATCAAGTCTCCTGCTCGTCGTATTGAAAGACCTGCTCTATAGAAACACCGAAGGTCCGCGCGATTCGGAACGCCAGGGGCAGCGATGGGGCGTACTTGCCCGATTCGATGGCGATGATAGTCTGGCGAGTGACGCCAACCTTGTCGGCCAACTGCTGCTGGGTCATCTGGCCGTGCTCAAATCGCAGTCGGCGAACCTGGTTCTGCATTTCACTTTTCGCCATCTTTGCCCCCCCGGCCGTACTGAATCAGGGAAGCCAGACCCTGGGCAAGCGTAAAAATGACAAGGCCACCTAAAAGTGTCAAAGGCATCACGTTAACTGAGATAGAACCATGAGGGCCGACTATGCACCAGGCAATCACGCAAGCGGCAACGAAATATATCCAGAGTACTGCATAAGCAACCATAACAGCCCTTTTATGGATCAATTGGTCACGCTCATCGAAGCTAACCTTCTTTTTTCCTTTGCGGACTTTTTTCTCGATGAAAGGAAATAACCAGAACAAACCGCCCCAGATGACAATGCCTGCAAACATAAACACCGGCGCGAAGGATATTCCCCTGTCATAAGCAATAAATATGGCCACACCGCCTGGGATGAGAAAACAAGCTAATCCTATAAAGAAATAAAGCCATGACCCTACCTTTGTCTCATTCATGATTATTCTCCTTTTGATTCCCGGCCGTACTGAAACAGAATCGCAACGGAGTAAATCAACATAACGACAACAAATACGCCGATATTGATAATTGGCAGCAGGCAGACCGGAACTGAACCCGTATCTCCGGCAACGAACGATGGGATTATGCTTGCAGCAAACAACACAATCCAGAGCCCGACGAACGCTGCCAGCACGGCGTTTTTCCTGACCGAATTATCCCGCTCGTCGAAATCTACGCCGGAAGGTTTTCGTTTCCAGTGCACTAAAGCAGCCCCGCCGGCCAGAAAGACCAGAATGAACCAGATCCAGACTTTGACCAGCCCTGTACCTGCCTTCCTGCCTCCGGGTGCAAACATGCCTGAAAACACGATTGCTAAAAAGACAAGTAGCAGCATTGCGACCCCTAAAGTGAACCATGCGCCCTTTTGTGTCTTATTCATGATTACTCACCTCTTAAATTCTTTAGCTTCTCTATATTTATAAATGTAAAGTAAACTATACATTATGTCAACTCTATTTTACATTTTTTTATAAAAAAATTTATTCTGCAGAATGGGGAAGAATTCTTGATGTTTTGCAATTCGTTTATTAACAAGAGGTTAAGCTGATTTGAGCGAGATGTGCTCAGAGCTAAAATTTCTGCGGTTCTCTGTACATCAGAAAAAGAAATGGGCCGTTGTGTGGTAAAGAAATCTCATTTCGTACTTGAAATCCATGCCGCTGATAGAAAGGCAGGTTTTGCGGGTTCGAATTCTCCAAATAGACACCCACATTCTCGCAATCACACTTCTGCAAAACACTCCCAAGCAGGGCCGAACCGATGCCTTGTCCTTTTGACGCGGAACGCACGCCTATGGCGAACAGATAGTAATGGTTGTCCTTCGGATGATGCTTCTCCATCATGCTCATAAGCCTAAAGAGCCGAAGAATCGGTCCAATCCCAAAACGCCGCCACGAACCCCAAAGCATGGCCAGGCTTAGCTTGATATTTGGTTTGGCTCCGGGCGGAACCCACATAGCCGCACCCAAACTGTTTTTAGTCACATAGACCTCGTAGTACGGCCAAAATAAAGATACCGCCACAGGCCAGCACCATTTCGGATACTCGGGATTAGGAGTAATCCATCTCGCTACCGGATCGCCGCTGAACGCGTCACCCAGAATCTCTCCAACCAGGGCGGTATCATCCGCCCCCGCCCGTTTCACAAACACCTCCGATGGATCGGACATTAAAATCTCCGTAACTTTGACAATTCAGGACAACTACCTACGTTAGCAAAATTGAGTCGTTACCAATTGATGTTACCTTATTCAGTTCTTGTTCTTCTGTTTCTATACGTCTTTGCCATCACTTTTCGCCTTAAATCTCATAAATTGATAAACGGCCCTAATATTCCCCTAATAATTCCCTGTCCTCTATCAAAACCTGTCATTATAAAGTACAACTCATCGAAAAATGTGCTCCCTATGTGGCAGGCGTACGCTTTTAATTTCCCCCGTTTCTTTTATCGTAAACAGGTGGCTGTCATTAGCGTTCTTTTTAGTTTTCTGTCGATAAATATAAAGTCCGATCTTATTGCTTTTCTCTTGTTGACCTAATCCGGCGATTTTCCATCCTGGTACGTGTTCGAGGTCTAACAGGCTGCTGCTCCCTGGGGTGATAAAAGACAGCTACCTTATCATTTGGTATCTCAAAGCCTTTACTCTTGAGTAACGACCGTATTCGGGGCACCATTTCCTGCTCAATGACCCATTGCTGCTGCGGCCAAATGGCCAGAAACAGGCGCACAAAATGCTCGTCGGTCGGAAGGGAAACTATTTCAGATGTCTCCGGAGTTGAAAGGATAATTTCCTCGAACTGGCGACCGATCTGGCCGACTATTTTGGTCAGGCTGGTTCGTACCTGTTCCGCAGCTTCCCGACTTGCCGCCGCCACATCAATGTTGACGTGCTGCGCGCCTTTGATGTAGTTGCCAACCGTGGCAATATTGCGGTTTGGAATGACTACTCTCTGCCCAAGATAATTCCGCAGCTTGGTCATTCTGAGCCCCAGTTCCTGCACGACTCCAACGTGCGGCGAGATTTCCACCATATCGCCGACATTGAACTGTTCTTCAAAAACAATGAAGAAGCCTGTAACCATATCTTGAACCAGACCCTGGGACCCAAAGCCTATAGCCAGACCAACCACAGACAGAGAGGCCAGATATGCGGTGTAGTTGATCCCCAGTTCGCTCAGAATGAAACCGGCAGAAGCGAGATAAACGACATATTTCGACACGTTGATTAACACGGAATACATCGTCATTGTACGATTCTTGTGACGATTATAAAGGAACTTAAGCGGACCCCAATCACAATAAATGATAAAACGAACAAGTGACCGAAAAATTATTAAAAATAATCGACAAGCCACCGCAACAACTAATATCACTGCTATTCGCTTAAACTTGGGCATTAGGGATTTAGGGGCCAGATAAGAAAGCCAGTCCTCATAGTCGCCAAAGTTGCGCTTCCTGGCGAATTTCAAAGGTTGTGTGAGATCACCACTTGAGAGCGTAAGATCAGTGGCGGTCAGCTCAAACTGATAGCTGACTTCCGATGTATCTGTTATGAGCCTTATTGTATTTGCTTCCAGCACGTATTGACCTTTCTGATCGCCGAGACTGAAATCTCCCTCCGGCGTGAGTTCCAAGACAATCTTCCTGTGGCCTATATTGTAAACCCACTGCCCGACAAGTGAAGAACGGACAGCGCCTTGCTGCTCTTTACCAATGATGCTCTGGTTTTGCTGAACCGGTGCAGAGTAAGCACACAAGCAGCAGCAGGCCAAAATTGCAGCAATCACCACGGTGGCGGCAAACCGATTCGAGGCGGAAAAATCCTTCAACCGGGGAATACTCCTGTCATAGTGAAAATCCATCATTACTTTGTCCTCAATCTACGTAGTCACTGATTGCCCTGTGAAACGATACACTTCGGCACCGTCGATTTTATCTCACCGGCCTGGAGAATTAAAGGTCTTCGGTATATTTTCTCCACAAAATCCATTTGCCGCCCTAAAAACTCGCTTCTTTACTCTTGCCTTTTATTGCTCGCTCAAGGTTGCTGTTCCATATTAACAGCGTATCTCACGGGGTAAATGTTACCTTCGAATTTTGAAAAAAAGTGAAAAATAGTGAAAAAGAGCAAGAATTCAGTCCGTCTTGCTACGCGGCCGGATCTACGCTACGCTCCGACATCAAGAATCCTAAAACGCTATCCACAGTACGCAATACGCACTACGAATAATGTTTTTAGCCTGCCCTGAGCGCAGTCGAAGGGCCGTCTCACGGAGACCTTGCCATTTACGATTTGCGACCACAGTGGGATACCCCACGTGGTGTCCCATTTACTATTTATTGTGCTGCATCCTCTGTGGCAGAATAATGAACGCCGTGTAACGGAGATTTTTTGAAAATGTGCCCGCCATTTTGCGGGATGGTTCGTATAATATTTAACGAATAGAATTTAGAATGCAGAAATCAGAAGACAGAATGATATTGAAGGAAAAAAGGTAAAAGGGAAAATGAGGTCCAATCACGCAGAACGCGGTACGAAACAATACAGTTTAGCCCGCACCACTGGTGCCGGGTCGAAAGAATTGAGAATTTAGAATGTAAAATTGAGAAATATAGAAA
>CAZTDF010000139.1:6339-12536 GCA_964612465.1 uncultured Pirellulales bacterium | reverse complement strand
GGCGCAGAGGCAAAAGTCAATCCGATAATTATGATTCGCCAGTGCCTGCTGAAGAGAGTCACAAGCGAAAACAATGATGAGCCCGATTCCGCCTGCAGGCCTTTTGATGCCGACGCCAAAGGCTCGGTCTTCGGCGAAGCCGCCGGCGTCGTAATACTCGAAGAACTGAAACATGCCGAGAAACGGAATGCGAAAATTTATGCCGAACTCGTCGGCCTCGGCCAAAGCAACAGCATCAATCCTGCGTACGAACATATCGAGCCTGACGGTAAAGGTATTCGTATCGCCATAGAAAAGGCCATGGCCGAAGCGCAGATCCGTCCGGATGATTTGGACCTGATTATCCCGCACGGCACGGGAGTGCCCGCTGATGATCTGGCCGAGGCCAGTGCAATCCAGGCGGTACTCGGTGACGCAGCGGCGAAAATACCCGTCTGGCCGACCAAAAGCATGCTGAGCAACACGGGCGCGGCAAGCGGAGCGGTTGATATTATCGCTGCGCTTTGTGCTATGCGAGATGGGAAAATTCCCGCTGCGAAAAACTGCAACAGAAAAGCCGCCGGCTGCAATCTGAATATTGTCAATCAGCCACAAGAGAAAAATATCCGATTTGTGTTGTGCTGCAGCTACACCTACGGCGGACAGACTGCTGCTGTTGTATTAAAGAAAACATATTGAATATCCAATGTTGAATAAGAATTATGGATATTCGTTGATCAAAGTATTGTTGATAGCAGAAAATTTCAAAGACGTAACGAATGACTGAACGAGTAGTAATAACCGGAATGGGTATTGTTTGCCCTCTTGGGCACGATGTCGAAACGCTTTGGCAAGCCATCTTAGCGGGGAAAAGTGGAGCGGCTAAAACCACAATTTTCGACGCTTCGACGTTTCCCACGACTTTCGATGCCGAAGTCAAAGACTACGACCATGCACGATATACAAAGAATCCTCAACTGCACGAACACAGCAACCGAGGCTCCGGCTTCGTCGTCGGGGCGGCGTCTCAGGCGTGCCGGCAAGCAGCGATTGATGTGGAAACAGACGAGCCGACCGATGGGATTGACCGCAGCAGATTGGGAATCTATCTGGGGGCGGGCGAAGGTTCTGTTGACAATGATGTATTTTTTGCCGCAATCGCCGAAGGATGGGACTCAGAGAAAGACGAGATGGACTGGGGCCGGTGGGCACAAGTTGCTTTCGGGCGGATGAGCCCGATGCGAGAGCTTGAGCAGGAGCCGAACATGCCTGCCGCTCATCTGGCCATGCTAACCGGTGCCCGAGGGCCGACACGTAGTTGTCTTACGGCCTGTGCCGCCAGTACGCAGGCTGCGGGCGAGGCGACTATGCTGATTCGCAAAGGCGACGCCGATGTGGTCATAGCAGGCGGCGCGCATTCGATGATTCACCCGCTGGGTCTGACGGGTTTCAATCGTCTGACCGCCCTGTCGACGAGAAATGACAGTCCCGAGACGGCATCGAGACCGTTCACTGCCAGCAGGGACGGCTTCATACTCGGCGAAGGTGCAGCGATACTTATCCTCGAATCCCTCGCTTCCGCGAAAAAGAGAGGCGTCGAAATACTGGCCGAAGTCATCGGCTACGGCAGCAGCTCAGATGCGTTCCGTGTCACCGATATGCACGAAGAAGGCAGAGGTGCGGCCCAGGCGATAAACGCAGCACTTGCTGATGCTGGCATTACATATAAGGACATCGATTACATCAATACCCACGGCACGAGTACCGTCGAGAACGATTCGGTCGAGACCAAGGCCATCAAAGCCGTATTCAAGGAAGAAGCGAAGAACACTCCCGCCAGCAGCGTCAAGAGTATGCTGGGTCATTTGATCGGCGCCGCCGGCGCCGCCGAGATGATTACCTGCGTTCTGGCAATCCGGGACAATATCGCACCGCCCACAATGAACCTGAACGATCCTGATCCCGCGCTCGATTTGGACTATGTCCCCAATAAGCCCAGAAAAATGCCGGTCAATATCGCCATGAACGAGTCCTTCGGTTTCGGCGGACAGAATAACGTAGTAATTATTAAAAGATATCAGGACTGATAATGATTGATATTAAACAAATACGTGAAAATCCGCAGAAATTTAAGGACGCCTGCGAGGCGAAAAAATTCACTGCCGATATCGACAGATTGATTGAAGTGGATTCGGAGCTGAAAACTATCAAGCAGAAACTGCAGGATATTTCCACGGACAAAAACCGCATCGGCAAATCCATCCCTAAGCTATCGGCGGATGAAAAACAATCGGCCTTGTCACAGCTTGCAGAACTCAAGCAGGAAGAAGCTAAGCACAATGAGGATCTCGGGCAACTCCAGCCTCAGTTCGATGAGATTATGCAGCAGGTTGCTCAGCCGGCGGATGATGATGTGCCGCTGGGCAAGGACGATACGGAAAATACCGAAATACGGAAAGAGGGTGAAATCAGACAGTTCGATTTCGATCCTAAAGACCATGTCCAACTGGGCCTGGCATTGGGCATGATGGATATCGAGCGGGGCGTAAAATTAGCGGGATCAAGAAATTATTTCCTGAAAGGCGACGGTGCCCTGCTGCACTGGGCGGTTCTGCGGTTCGCGATGGATTCTATGGTCGACAAACGTTATGTCCCTTTGTCGGTGCCGCTTCTTATGAAAGACGAGGCGATGCGAGGGACAGGCTACTACCCCGGCTCCGAGGAACAGACCTACCGGATGGAAAAAGACCAGCTTAATCTTGTGGGCACCGCGGAGGTCCCGCTGACGGCTTACCGGATGGGTGAGATTTTGAGCGCCGACGAGCTGCCGTTGAAATACGTCGCTTTGTCAAGCTGCTTTCGGCGAGAGGCCGGCGCCGCGGGTAAAGATACCTACGGCCTGTACCGGATCCACCAGTTCGACAAGGTCGAGCAGGTGGTTATCTGTGAAAACAGCGCTGAGACGAGCAGAAAATTCCACGAGGAGATTTTAGCTAACGCCGAGGCCGTAATGAAGGCGCTCGAGCTGCCCTACCGTGTCGTCAACGTCTGCACCGGTGACCTCGGGCGAGGCCAGGCCAGGAAATTCGATATCGAGGCATGGATGCCCTCACGCGGCAATTATTGCGAAACGCACAGCGCCAGCAAGTTCTACGAATTCCAGGCCCGGCGAATGAATCTCCGCTACAAAGAACCTGTCACCAAGAAGAACGTTTTCTGTCACACGCTCAACAACACCGTCATCGCCTCGCCGCGAGTCCTGATCCCTATCATGGAGCTTTACCAGAACTCCGATGGCTCGATAACGATACCTAAAGTTCTCCGCCCATATATGAACGGCAAAGAAAAAATCATTCAACCTTCGTAATCCAGGGAGCCTTAATTATGACCAAAGAAGAAGTCCTCGAATTCGCAAAGAAGAATCCTATGTTCAGTCTTGCCACAACCGATGGCAGTCAGCCTCATACGCGTATGATGATGGTATGTAGAGCCGATGAGAACGGTATCTTGTTCACCACCGGCAGGGATAAGGATGTCAACAAACAATTGCAGGCCAATCCTGCGGTCGAAATGTGCTTTTACAACGCTGGCGACGAAAACCGCCAGGTCCGTATCGAAGGCACCGTGGAGATGCTTGATGATCTGGAGCTAAAGAAACAGATTCTCGAAGACTTCCCGTTCCTGAAACCATGGATCGAGCTACAGGGCTACGAAGTCATGATCCCCTACATCCTGAAGAACGGCAAAGCCACAACATGGTCAATGACAACTGCATTCGAGCCCAAGCAGTACATAGAATTATAAATCTGACCGGCAGCCTTGTTTGAGCCTATTTTAGCGCACCTTGGGAACAATAAATATATCTTTCTTGCGTTCCCTCGCCACACTTGTCATTTCCGCCAAAGTGTGAATCTGCATTCAGTAGCCACAGACGCACTGCAAACACGAAAAAGAGAGTACTTTTACCCAAAAGGGCAAGATTAGTGCTCAGATGAGCCATTTTTCCTGGTTTATTAGTCGTTGACAACCATTACTGAATTTAGTAGAAATTCTGAAATATGCTCAGTGTGTAGTGGGAGCCGAAAACAGGAATGTGTGGACGTGTGAGGAAAGTTAGCCGCTCACGTTTGGATCTGTTAAAAGGAGAATGAAATGCCTCAGAAAGACGGCGACGGCAAGTCACGAAGTGAGATTGCCATCCAGGCGATCGCCATCATTATGCTTTGCGGTATCATCGCAATCGTTATATTCGCATTAAATGCTCCGGACATCGGGAGTTGGCTTGCAAACGCCAGTGTCGGAGTTATTGTTGCGGGGGCGTCTGCTCTTGTCGGCGGTCTTCTCGGATTCCTGTTTGGGATTCCCCGCACACTTCAGGGTGACAGCAATGCCTCCGGATCAAACAAAACGCATGAAGGTGCTGGAGAACAATCTGCTGCTCAGAAGGTGAGCTATCAGGCAAACACAAATTTAGAGCAGATCTCGGATTGGTTGACTAAGATATTAGTAGGTGTTGGACTGACGCAGCTCACTTCAATCCCGGCAAAGCTTGAGACTCTGGCAAACTTTATTGCGCCGGGCCTGGATGCAGTTTCAGAGCCGAGTGTACTGGCACTGGCAATATTGATATACTTTACTATTTGCGGTTTTCTTTTTAGTTATCTCTGGACCCGTCTCCACTTCGCAACAGCACTGCGAGAGGCTGATGTGCAAGCTCTCACCAGCAAAGTGGAAGAGGCCGGTGAAAAGGTAAGCAGGCTTGAACGGCAGTCCTCCCTGGATGCAAAGGCCTTGAGCCTCGTACAACGTCACCTCGATCCCCATCCTGACTCGGAGACAGTACCGAAAGACGAACTCCACGAGGCAATTGTCAAGGCATCGCCGTCTGTGAAGACGACTATCTATTATAAGGCATGGGAAATCAGACGCAGGAACTGGAGAGATAAAAGAGACAAACACAAGATGGAGCGCACGATACCAATTTTTCAGGCACTCGTGGACAGTGATGTTGACAATGAATACCATGCGAACCATGGACAGTTAGGTTTTGCTCTGAAAGACATGCTTGAACCGGATTGGGTGCGGGCTGAGGCTGAACTCACTAAGGCAATTGAAATTCGAGGTGATTGGAAAATAAAGCGTTGGCTTTTTTACGAATTGAACCGTGCCATCTGTCGCATTATGATCGCGGAAAGCGAGGATAAGGGAGAACCTTCAAGTCCGGAGACGAAAGATAAGATCATGCAGGACCTGCGTACTGCGGCCGAGAGCAAGGATCTATCAAAACTAATTATCGAGAATCCGATAATCTCAAATTGGATGAAGCAAAATCAGGTCAAGAAAGAGCAGCTCCATGCTTAGATTTCTCAGATGTCTCCTGAACTTAAACAAATGAGACATTCCGCCAGTTCATACCGGAATACCATTGTTTCGGAAGGAGGCCTAAGCAGAAAACTGGTTCCAGGCTGCCCTCAAGCACCCATTTTGAAACAGGGAAGAGATGTGCGAGGAGAATGTGAGGTTAGGACATTATCATGCGAAAAGTTACTTTATTCTTCTGTGCAGCATTGTTTGTATTAAGTGTTTGTGTTTTCGACTGTTTCGGGGCCTATGATGCAGTGATAAAATCAGGGCGGATCTATGATGGTTCCGGCGGATCGTCGTATGTTGCCGATGTCGCGATTGAAGGTGATCATATCGTTGATATCGGGCAACTTGAAACGGATGCGGATTTGGTGATTGATGCACAAGGTCTTGCCGTGGCGCCGGGTTTTATCAATATGCTGAGCTGGGCGACCGACTCTCTTATTGAGGACGGCAGATCGCAGAGCGATATTCGCCAGGGCGTGACTCTCGAAGTTATGGGCGAAGGGTGGTCGATGGGGCCTCTCAACGAGATTATGAAGCGGGATATGCTCGAATCTCAGGGCCACATCAAGTACAGCATCGAATGGACCACACTCGGAGAATATCTCGAATACCTTGAAAGAAAAGGCGTATCGACCAACGTGGCCTCTTTCGTCGGCGCAGCGACCATTCGTGTTCACGCTCTCGGATATCAGGACAGGACGCCGACTTATATGGAACTTCAACAGATGCGGCGATTGGTCGGCCAGGCAATGCGGGAGGGAGCGTTGGGCGTCGGCTCGGCTCTAATTTACGCTCCCGGCGTGTATGCCGATACGGATGAGCTGGTCGCTCTTGCCGAAGTGGCGGGC
>CAZTDF010000139.1:0-6239 GCA_964612465.1 uncultured Pirellulales bacterium | reverse complement strand
GGCCTCGACGCCGCGATGCCTCCCTGGGTCCAGGCCGGGGGACATCGTGCATGGGTGACGCGGCTGAAAGATCCGGCAATCAGGCGACGTGTTTTGCGGGAGATGTCCACACCCACCGACGAATGGGAAAATCTGTATCTTCTGGCCGGCTCGCCTGAAAATGTTCTCATAGTGGGATTCAAAAACGAAAACCTCAGACATCTGACCGGGAAAACGCTTGCCCAGGTCGCCGGCATGAGAGGCAAATCACCTGAAGAGACGGCAATCGACCTTGTGATAGAGGACAACAGCAGGGTCAGCACGATTTACTTTCTGATGTCTGAAGAAAATGTGAAAAAGCAGATCAAGCTTCCCTGGGTCAGCTTTTGTTCAGACGCGGGTTCATCTGCCCCGGAGGGAGTCTTCCTGAAATCGAGCACGCACCCCCGTGCATACGGGAATTTCGCCCGGCTGCTCGGCAAATATGTCCGGCAGGAGAAGGTCATCTCATTGGCCGAGGCGGTCAGGCGTTTGGCGTCACTTCCGGCCGACAATCTCAAACTCGACCGGCGGGGAAAACTCGAAACAGGATATTACGCCGACATAGTCGTTTTCAATCCGGATACGATTTCCGATCATGCGACGTATGAAAAACCGCACCAGTACGCGACCGGCATGGTCCATGTTTTCGTTAACGGCACACAGGTACTGAAAGACGGCGAACATACCGGCGCCAAACCCGGCCGGGTCGTTCGCGGACCCGGTTGGAAGAAATAAGTCCGTGAAATTGCACTTGAGTCTTGCCCTTCGAGTTTGTAGTCTGTTTTGTCATGGATGACATCCGGCGGAAATTGGAACTCATCGATAGGCAATTAACGGGCCCGAATTTTCACGAGCGAGTCATCAGCACGTGTCCTCTTGTATTTGTCGCCATCGGTTTAATAGCGGGCATCCTGATACAAGAGAAGGCCGGCCTGTCGGTCTATATCTGGTTGATATTACTTGCCATGCTGGCAGTGATGGCCGTTTTCTTCTTTGTCATGCCACAATTTTCCTCTGCTGGGCGATACGTCACGGCGTACCTTGCCCTGGCCTGTTTTGTCTGTCTCGGTGCGATTCGGCTGAGCAGTTTTCATCAGCCGGAGCCGAACGACATCTGCAATTTGGTAACCGACGAGCCAAAGCTGGCAACGATTTGCGGTTATGTTATTACCGAGCCTTACATTAACAGATATCCCGACTGGGAATTTGCCCGATTCAAACACAGCGATCCGACCAGCAGCTTTTATCTTAAAATTACTGAAGTCGAGGGCATCGCCGGTTGGGCGGCAGTGACGGGCACCGTCCGTGTGCAGGTTGGCGAGCCGGTGCTGGACCTGCAGCCAGGCGACAATATCCAGGCCTATTGCTGGCTGGACAGATTCGGGCCGCCCACGAATCCGGGCCAGTTCGATACCGCTGCCTACCTGGCGAGGAGAAATGTAATTGTCGGAGTATATATCGAGTCACGCGACGGCATCGAATTACTTCAAAGGTCCCGTACCGGGTTGTTCATAAGGCTCAGAACTCGAATAAGGCAGGCGGCAACGAGAGCTTTGGTGGGTGACCTGCCACAAGAAGAGAGCAGCCGTGGTCTGTTGCAGGCGCTATTGTTGGGTTACAGGCGGGATATCGATAGCGACACTTACCGCGCCTTTCGCAAAACGGGCCTGCTGCACTTTATCAGTCTGTCCGGCATGCATCTCGGAATCCTGTTTGGGATTATATGGTGGCTGTCTAAGATAATGGGATTTCTGAAGCCGGCCCGGTCGGTCATCTGCGCCGTTGCTGTCGCTGTTTTTTTGATGGTTGTGCCACCGAGAGCGCCGACTGTAAGGGCGGCGATTATATGCTGGGTATTCTGTGCATCCATTTTCTTCCGCCGACGTTCCAATCCAATTAATACATTATCGTTAGCTGCGATTATCCTTTTGCTGACCAGGCCGACGCAGTTGTTCGAGGCTGGCTGGCAATTATCGTTCGCCGCGGTGCTCGGAATCCTGCTTTTTACGGAGCGAATGCACTTTTTTCTATATGAAAAGATAACAGGCCTGCGCCGGCGCAAAGGAGGTCAAAAAACAATAGTGTCCTACCGTATGTCTCCAAGCCCGGGACCGTATCTACTGAGGTTATTTTCTGCAGGCCTCGCAGCCTGGCTGGGTGGCGCCGGAATTCTGCTGTACCACTTTTATACAATCAATCCGTTGGCGGGCTTATGGACGGTATTGGTCTTTCCCTTAGTCAGCGCGATCCTGACCCTGGGCTTTTTGAAGATGATCTTGTTTTTTCTGCTGCCTACGCTTAGCTGGATTTTGGGCATCGCAGCAACATTTCTGTCGGACGCTCTTGTCTGGGTAGTAAAACTCATAGCGCATCTGGATATTTCTCAAATACTCCTCGGCCGCGTGTCACTTGCACCTGTCATTCTATACTACTGCATCATTATCTTTGCCGGCTATGCGTATTTTCGCCGACCCATGATAAAACGAGCAATCTGCACCTTCATGCTGTGTTCGTTGATAATTTACCTCGGCGCATTAAAATGGCAAAGGACACATCGGGACAATCTCGTGCTGACCTGCCTCGACGTCGGTCACGGCCAGGCAATCCTGGCACAGCTTCCGGGCAAAGCCAACGTTTTATTCGATGCGGGCTCGCTCTATGGAAACGACATCGGCACACGAATTGTATCGCCATATTTGGATTATATTGGAATACGAAAAATCGACGCTCTGATAATCAGCCATAACGACACCGACCATATCAACGGTATTCCGGAAGTCGTTGAAAACTGCGACGTAAGAAGCGTCTATGCTAATCGTGCCTTTTTGGACAGAAAGGATGTGTGGGGAACGGCAGAGTTTCTAAACGATTGCCTGATCGAGAAAGGCCTCGAAATAAAACGTATCGAGACGGAGTTGAATTTAAGCTCCGGCGCGAGCATGAAAATATTATGGCCGAATGAACAGCTTTATAATAATGAGGATTTAAGTGACAACGACAAATCGCTGGTTTCACTAATCGAATTTGTCGGCGTAAAGATACTTTTGTGCTCCGACATCGAAGAATTTGCACAAAGGGAGCTTCTTCGGCTACACCCCGATCTTAAAGCGGACGTCGTCGTTGTTCCCCACCACGGCTCAGCTTCGACGCTGGACGCCGAGTTCATGGGACATCTCGATGCCGATATTCTAATGTGCAGTTGCAGTCGAAGGCAGTATGAAAGAATGGGTCGTGACACCGAATCGGTGGGATCCATCCCGACCGATGCCAGGTTACTCTATACATCTGAAGATGGGGCCATTACCGTTTTCATCGATAAAAATGGCATGACGAAAACCGATGTTTTTAAGAAGTAGCCGGCACAGCCATAACTGGCGCGAATCCGGAGGTTTTTATCCTCTTATATTCACAACGATTTCGACTCTGCGGTTTTTGGCCTTGCCGGTGGCGTTTGCATTCGAAGCGACAGGTCTGCTTTCTCCACAGCCCACCGCCCTGATCTTGTCTTCGGGAATCCCTCGCTGTATTAGATATCTGGCCACAGTAAGAGCTCGCTGGGCGGATAGTTCCCAGTTATCTTTCCATTTTGACTTTTTGATAGGATCTGTATCGGTATGCCCAATCACATCTATCTGTTTTCCGTTGTATTTCTCCCGCAACACCGAGCGAATATGATCAAGCTCGACGCTGGTTGCTTTCATTAACGTAGCTTGTCCCGAACCAAACAGTATTGAATTCTGAAGCGTTACCGTAATTGTCCCTGCGGCCGCATCAAAAGCGACATCATAACCCTCGCCGAAGCCTGTTGCATCAGCCGGCGTTTTGCTTTGCTGTTCGATCTGTCTTTGCAGTTCCTCGATTGTCTGCTGGCCCTGTGTAACCTGATCGGCAAGCATGCCCTTTTCCGACCTTTCGCGATCGAGCAGACCCTTCAGATTCTCATGCTCTACGCTCAGAGCTCCATATCTTTTCTCCCAGTTGACACAGCCGGGCAAAAGAGTAATAAGTACGAAACAGGTTAGCAGAGCGATTGTTTTTTTGTTGGCAGCTCGCATTTGATATCTCCTTATAATGCTGAAATAAAACCCCTTTTTTTCAACGATAGAAAATAAAATCTATCCGGTTCAAAATCAAGTCATGTAGAATCATAACAACAAATATACCCAAAGACAAGAAGGGACCGTAGGGAATTTGTCGAATTTTTTTAAAAAACATTTGAAAGCCGGCCCAGGCGAGGCCGAAAAACGGCGCGATGAAGAATGCTACAACAACGAGAACCGGCCCGATTACCGCCCCGGCGGCGCCCATGAGATGCACATCGCCGAGCCCCATGGCCTCTTTTCCGAAGGCAAATGTGCCGAAGATACGGACGCCCCAGACAATCCCGCAGCCGATAAAGTAACCCCACAAACTGCCCAGAAGTCCCGCTACGACAGGATGTTGCATTGGAAAATTATTCTGTGACTCTATCGAGACCATGCTGCTGATAATCCAGTAAGCCGCCAGCGAGCAGACGATTATCGGCATTAAGAAGATGATTTCTCTGCACGCCTCCAGCCGGTGATTGAAATGCTGCTCCGGGATTTCCTCCGCTGACCCGGCCGAATCGTCCTTTGCCGCATTATCTTTCTGCTCAACCTGGCCGCCTTCTGCATGTTCATCTGTTTCATAGCTTCTCTTAAGCAGGCCGCTCGCCAGCAGTCCCCATGATATGGCCAGCCCTATCGCCGCGCCGAGTGCCAGCGAGCCCGTAGTAGCAGAGGCAACCGGCAGAAGCGAGTATTCTCGAATCAGCGCAGGGTCAATGAAGTATGGCCCGACGGCCGAGCCGATGAGGCCGACGACGGTCACGAGCCAGCAGATTGACAGTGGAATGATCCAATGCTCCAGGTCAATAGCTGAGGCGGCGATAAAGGCCGATAGCAAAATTATGTGGAGAAGATAAATGAGCCAGCACCGGCCCGGAAATGGCTGGAGCTCTTCTCGCAAATTAGTATTAAAATATAAAATAAACAGGCCGAGGAACACCAGGGCCGTCAGCAGCTCGATGAGAAAATAGCGAGGTGATATCGGCACTCTGCAATACCGGCACTTCCGGCCCAAAAGCAACCACGAAAACAGCGGTACATTGTCATAAAAACGAATGTGTTTGCCGCACGAGGGGCACGATGAAGGCGGAGTTACCAGGGACTTATCGCGTGGCATGCGATAAATGACAACGTTCAGAAAACTGCCAATGCAACAGCCAAACGCAAAGATAAAAACAAACCAAATCCAATCAGGTACTGCCACAACGCCTCCATTGCATAAGCAGTATATCATCGTTTATCTTCTTACGATTTTAAGCCCTTCTGTTTTTTCTGGCGAAGGATGGCGGCGACTTTTGTCTGTAGGCCAAACAGGCGGATAAAGCCGGTCGCATCTGTCGAGTCGTATTCTGCGCCCATCTTGAAACTTGCCAGATCGGTCTGGTACAGGCTGTTCGGACTTTTTACGCCGGCCAGCGTGCATTGGCCTTTGAAAAGTTTCATCCTGACTTCGCCGGTCACGTTGCGCTGGGTCACGTCGACAAACGCGTCAAGGGCCTCGCGCAACGGCGAAAACCACAGGCCGTAATAAACCAGCTCAGCATATTTCAGGGCGATCTGCTGCTTGTAATGCGAAGTCTCTCTATCCAGCGTCAAAGTCTCCAGGGCACTGTGAGCCGTCATGAGAATGGTGCCGCCCGGCGTCTCATAGACTCCCCGCGACTTTATGCCGACCAGCCGGTTTTCGACGAGGTCCGCCTGGCCGACGCCGTGTTTGCCACCCAGCTCGTTCAGTGCTTCGATCATTTTAACGCCGCTGGTTAGCTTGCCGTTAAGCTTAGCGGGAATGCCTTCGAAAAAACCAACTGTCACATAGTCCGGCTTGTCGGGCGTCTTCGAGACCGGCCGGGATATTACGAATAAATCATCTTTCGGCTCATTCGCCGGGTCTTCCAGGTCCGCTCCTTCGTGGCTGATATGCCAGAGATTCCGGTCTCGCGAGTAGATTTTCTTCTTGGTCTGATCGACGGGGATTTTGTGCTTTTTGGCATAATCGACCGCCGCCTCGCGGGAAGTCAGCTTGAAATTCGGGTCCTTCCAGGGAGCGACAATTTTCAGTGATGGATCCAGCGCCATAAAGGTCACTTCGAACCGCACCTGGTCGTTGCCCTTGCCCGTTGCGCCGTGAGC